>JAWOCV010000215.1:0-5370 GCA_046483585.1 Marinilabilia sp. | reverse complement strand
AAAACCAGCAGAGCATATAGTATATACAATATCATCTTTGAATTGCGATAAACTTTTATACCCAATCGTTCCATTAATTTTTCAAACATCTTCACTAGTGTCTATTAATTTTTGTTAACAAGCATCAAGCTTCAAATGCCATTGCCGGTAATATTGGGTTTGCTTTGCCTTTTCAGGTGGAACGGGTTCTTGAAATAGTCATTTGCTAAGAGGAACTGCTTAATATTCATTTCAAATGTGCGACAAGGTTTTTGAGATTTTTAGGACTGATTACGAGTATGTTAAAGTTGTTTTTAAATATTTTTAACAGACACTAGTGATTGCTTTTAATGATCATAAAATTTCATTCCTGGTTGAAAAACAGCTGGGAGATCAGAAGGTTCCTTTGCCTATGGTCCTGGAGCAGGTGAATTTAAAGAGTTCGCCGGATATAACGCAAGAGATTGAAAATGTAAAGAACCAGATTGCAACCAGGGGGGATATTGTTCTGGATGAGAGATCAAAATCATATGAAAGATTGTATTATCATCTTCCCGGCTTTTTAAGAAAGATGGTCTGGAAGTTTATACTCAATCATCCCCGGTTGGCCTATAAGAAAATGGGAAATGTGGCCGTTACTTCCCTGGGCATGATGGGAAAGATCAATGGGTGGTTTATTCATAAATCCATCCATCCCCTTTCCTTTGGCATTGGTTCCATACTGCAAAAACCAACCGTTGTGAATAACGAAATAAAAATACGTGAGATCTTAAATGTGACGGTGTTAATTGATCATGATGTGATTGATGGTGCACCCATGGTACGGTTCTTAAAGGAATTGACAAAAAATATTGAAGAGGGTGCTGAGCTCAATTAAGAAATGTTGGAAATGACCATGTCACTTGAGACTTTCAGGTTTTTGCAGCGGGTCATACAATAAATCAAAAATTGCTCGTTATATTTTTTGATAATTGGGGGGCGGCCGACAGGCAGCCTTCATGTGGCCTTAGACAAGCAAATTTTATTGGTATGAACAAATTCTTCCTTTCCATTGCCTCCCTTTTCATCATGGTTGGCTGCTCCCATTCTCCCAATGGAGAACTGGTTTTTGTTGATGCCGGGGAAAATGAAGGGTTTCATTTCCCCTACTTCTTGTTTATCCCCGATGATGTGGTGCAAAATGAAAAGGTGCATCTCATTGTTCATCCTAACAATTCCGGTTTTGCTGATGATGATCTGCAAAAACATATTGATAAAGCCCAAAGAACGGCAAGCAAAGATTTTTATTTGGGGAATTATGTTGCCCTGGAGTTAAATTATCCCCTTCTTGTTCCTGTTTTTCCCCGGTCACGGACAAATTGGAAAATATATACCCATTCCCTGGACAGGGATGTGATGATTCAAAAAGACGATTCTCTGGAACGAATAGACCTTCAGCTTATCGAAATGTTTGAGGATGCCCGTCACCGACTGGAAAAAAGAAATATAGAGTCGGAGGACCGGTTTCTTTTAACCGGTTTTTCGGCATCTGCCACTTTTGCCAACCGGTTTGTCGTGATTCATCCCGAATTGGTTTCTGCTGTTGCCGCGGGCGGACTGAATGGGTTATTAATGTTGCCTCTGGATAGTTTGAAAGATGAGGCCTTAAATTACCCGGTCGGCACAAATGACCTTAACAGATTGACCGCACGGGAGTTCGACAGAGACACATTTTTGAAAATTCCTCAGTTTTATTTTATGGGGGAATTGGATGATAATGATGCCATTCCGTTTGAAGATGCCTTTGATGATGATGAAAGGCATCAGATTTACCGGCTGCTGGGCCGGCAAATGCAACCCGAACGGTGGAACAATTGTGCCGGGATCTATAAGACTCAACCTGTCAATGCAGTGATTAAGACCTATGAATCCATTGGTCATGAAGCACCGGAGATTGTTAAAGATGAAATTGTTGAGTTTTTCCGAAACAGCCTTAATATCCCACAGTCAGAGCTTCATTCAAAGTGAAACCCTGATTAACCGTACCATCAAACCGATCATTTTAAACAGATTCTAAGCGTTGAAGCTTCCCTTTATCCTGATGAAGACAAAGAACGCCTATTTTTATTGAACTGGGTCAGTATTACTCCCACAAATACAATTGCAAGACCAACAATATCCATCATCTGAACCTCGTCGCCAAAAGCAATCCATGCCATAACCATGGTTACCGGAGGGCCAAGGTAAAACAGACTGGCTACACGGGTGGCATCAATGCGTTCGATCAACAGCCACATCAGGGCATAGGCCCCCAGCGAAACACCAAAGATCAGCCACATCATGGTATAGATAAATTCCGGGTCCCATTGGGTGGATAAGTTTTCTGCGAAAACAGCGGGTAAAGCCAAAGCTAAAGTGGTTGCCAGGCTTTGATAAAAAATGGCAAGGTCGAGAGGCAATTTATTGGGCCCCTTTTTTACTTCTGTCCGCCGCTGTATCAGACTTGCTGCGGTGATTCCTATAACAGAGCCCATGGGGATCAGATAGCCAAAAACGGATGAATAGCTACCATAATCCATTCGAAAGGCCACGGTAAGCACAACGCCCAAAAAACCCAATATCAGTCCCATCCATTGGAAGAGATTGGTGCGTTCACCGGTAACCAAACCCGAAAATGTACCCGTAGCAAGAGGTTGCAACGCCACCACCAAAGCCACAATTCCTGCCGGTACATCATGATCCAGGGCAAGCAACACGCAAGTGAGCCACACCCCGTGTGCCAAAACACCAATCAACATGTTAGGCGCTGCAATTTTCCAGCCCACCCATCGAAGACGTTTTCTTGCCAGCAGGTAGATGGCAATCACTAAAGTCAGCGCCAGGTATCGCCAGAAAAGCAATGTGAAAGGGCCCGTGTAAGGAAGCCCGTACTCGGCTCCGATAAATCCCGAATTCCAGAGGAGAACGAATCCAATGGCTAAAACAAGTGCGTTTTTTTTTGTCATTGCCTACGATTCAACAGAAAATTCAACCTCCATTTTTTCCCCCAGTTCAATCAAATCCTGTACAACCTGTTCCTGCAAAGGGACCCCTTTGGCCAGTCTTTCCTGTGTCAATTCTCTTTCCGGATCGCCCGGAATCAATACCTTTTGATCGGGAGAAACGGGTTCTGCCTTCCGGAAGGTTTCAATCCAGTTGTCCATGTGTTCTTTGAATTCTTGCGCAGGCCTGAACGCATCTATCCGCATGGCGCCGATGAAGTGCCCGATGCCTTCGCCCACGGGATTGGCCGGTGGATCGAGGAAGGGCACAAATGGGGGGACCCACGGACCGTAATTGGCCCCCGAAAGAACAGCTGAAAAGATGTCTACCAAACCTCCCAGGCAATAGCCTTTGTGGCTTCCGTGTAACCGGTCGCTTCCCAGGGGAAGCATGGCGCCGCCTTTTTTCAGGGCTTCAGCATCGGTGGTTGCATGGCCTTCCTGGTTCTGGGCCCAGCCTTCCGGGATGTTTTCTCCTTTTCTGTGCAGCACTTCCAGCTTTCCATTGGCCACGGGTGTGGTGGCCATGTCGATCACATACGGGGGTTGTCTGAGGGCCGGAATGGCCACAGCAATGGGATTGGTGCCCAGCAACCGGCTTTTGGAAAAAGTGGGGGAGACCAGCGGACTGGCATTGGTCATGGAAATGCCGATCATATCGTGTTCCAGTGCCAGCATGGCGTGATAACCCGCAATGCCGTAATGGTTGCTGTTGCGGATGGCCACCCAGCCGGTGCCCGCGTTTTTGGCTTTGTCGATGGCCACCTTCATGGCTTCGGGGGCCACCATCAGTCCGGCACCCTGATCGCCGTCCATGACTGCTGTGGATGGGGTCTCATGAACAATCTGTACCGCAGGGGCTGCTTTCAGTCTTTGTTTTTCCCACAAACGCACATAACCACTCAGGCGGGCCATCCCATGGGAGTCAACACCCCGCAGATCGGCGGCATTGAGTACATTGGCGGCTGTCTGTGCCAGATTTTCGGGTGCACCCATTGATAAGAAAATATCCCTGGCAAAACGATTGAGATAAGTGGATGAATACAGCATGTGAGATGGTTTTAATCCTTGCAAAGAGCGCAAATCTACAATTTTTTTCTCTGTTTCGGACGCAACCTTTTCAGGAGTATTGCATCATTGAAAAAATGGCTGCATTATTGAAGAATTATTTGTGTTAAAATACAGTTTACCAATAATATATAAATCATTTTAAATCTTAAATCTAAACATCTAACGATTTTTTTTCAATAGCCACTAAAACTAAAATACCATGAAACATTTTGCCATATTCCTGAGTCTGGCCCTTTTGCTGGGCAGTTGCGAGTGGTTCAACAACGATGAAGAGCCACAATCCAAAGATTTTGATCTGAAATCGCTGGAAATGCTTTCGGCCACCGACCGGTTTGGTTGGGATCTGCTTGAGACCATTAATCAAGATGCCGAAGAAGGGGAAAATGTGGTGATCTCTTCCCTGAGCGTGGCACAGGCCCTGGGGATGACCACCAACGGGGCTGCCGGTACCACCCTTGATCAGATGCTGTCAGTCATGGACTTTGGTGAAGTGGATGAGATGAACGAGGCATTCAAAAACATCCGGGAAGTCTTGCAAACGGCCGATCCCAAAGTTGATGTTGAGATTGCCAATTCCGTCTGGTACAGAGAAGACCTGCCGGCAAAAGATTCATTCCGCGCCATCGTGGAAGATTATTATGAGGCCTCTTACCGGGGGTTGAATTTCCGGGACAAAGAAGGATCCAAAAAGATCATCAACGACTGGGTAGACAAGAAAACCCGTGGAAAAATTCCC
Source organism: Marinilabilia sp. (assembly GCA_046483585.1). GTDB lineage: Bacteria > Bacteroidota > Bacteroidia > Bacteroidales > Marinilabiliaceae > Marinilabilia. Next base: position 564 of record JAWOCV010000215.1, on the reverse strand, counting down.
TCTATCATAAAAGAGGTGAAAGATGAGCAGTTTATGTTTCTCGTTAATGCGGTCTACTTCCTCGGGAAGTGGCAGTATGAATTTGATAAAGCGGATACGAAGGATGAAGCGTTCAATTTGTCCGATGGTTCCGAAATACAGGTTCCCATGATGCACCAGGAAGCCGACCTGCAATATTATGACGGAAGCGATTGCAGGGCGGTTAAACTTCCCTACGGAAACGGACGGTTTTATATGCTGATTGCACTGCCCCGGGGCGAGTTGACGGCCGACAGCCTGGTCAATCGAATGGATGGTCAGAAATGGACATCTATATCAGACGGCATGCAGGAACAGGGCATTGCACTTGCCATGCCCCGTTTTGAGATTGATTGTAAGTTTAAGCTTAATGAACCTTTACAGAATATGGGCATGGAACTTCCATTTTCCAGAATGGGTGCCAATTTTTCCAATATGATTGAAACGCATCAGGTTTGCATTGATGAAGTGCTTCACAAAACCTACATCAAAGCCGATGAAGAGGGCACAGAAGCAGCTGCCGCCACAAGTGTGGGGATGGTCGTC
>JAWOCV010000183.1:0-7190 GCA_046483585.1 Marinilabilia sp. | reverse complement strand
TTTCAAAAAAGCTAAGCATGTTTGTATTTAAAAGGCGCGGTGGCCTGTCCGTTTTCCGGGCCTGCCTGACGGTTTATGAAAACGAATCATTCTGACATTTGAATGTAAAAACAATAAAATGAATGGTTGTATATATTTAAAACGGCAGGCAGGCCTGCCTGGCGGTTCATGAAAAAGAAACACTCTGGTTTTTTGAATTAAAACCACTAATACAGATGGTTACTTTTAAATAAAACGGGAGACAGGCTGATAGGTTTAAACGGACTAGTCCCGATATAGGTTTTGTAAAGTTTTTGTGAAAAAACTCACAAAAACCATAATCGGGATTTGGTCCTTTTTGGGGCAATGCCAAAAAGGACATGGTAAAGAAATTAAAAGTGAAACTGCTGACTTTTCCAGCAGCTAAATTAGATCGTTAGATTTTTAGATTTAAGATGAATTGTTTAGCATTGATATCCTTCACTTTAGCATAAGAAAAACATAAAATTCAAACAATTGGTTCGCAGGTTATTACCAAAATTTAACGGACTATTGTCTTTTATTCCAGCTAAAAATTTTCCAAATTTATGGGGATCAAAAAGCGAAAAAATTATGATACAAAACAGTGACAAAGAACAACTCCAGGAAAAAGGCATTGCCCCGGAAACGGTTCAGGAACAGGTCGAACGGTTCAAAAAAGGGTTTCCGCCACTGAAAGTGGAGCGGCCTGCCACGCTGACCGATGGTATTGTTCCCCTTTCGGAAACACGAATTGAAGGATATAAGAAACTCTATGAGGAGGAGATCAATAAGGGAGTGGAACCTTTGAAATTCGTGCCGGCATCGGGGGCCGCCAGCCGGATGTTTAAAGCTTTGTATCAATACCTTGAAGAGCCGTACAGCATTGCCGATCTCACCGGCAACCATCCTGTAACCCGTTTTATACGGGAATTGCCGCGGTTTGCTTTTTTCAAAAAGCTGAAAGATCTTCTGAAACATATGGATCTGGACGACCCGGTGGTTCGGGAAAAGCATGCTGAGGAAATCATCAAAACGGTACTCGGTCAGGAGGGGTTGTATTACAGTTTCCTGCCCAAAGGACTCATCCTCTTTCATGATTATCCCGACGGTGCCCGCACACCGTTGGCAGAACATCTGGCAGAAGGAGCTCTTTATGCCTCCGACCGGGGGAAAAAGGCAAAGGTTCATTTCACGGTCAGCCCCGAACATTTGGAACTTTTCAGGGCTGAGCTGAATAAGGCCCGCCCAGCAATGGAAGAACGAACCGGAATATCATTTGATGTTTCGTTTAGTTTTCAGAAACCTCACACCGATACCATTGCCGTATTACCAAACTATGAGCCTTATCGCGATGAAAATGGTAAGTTGCTCTTTCGTCCCGGCGGTCATGGATCACTTATTGAGAATCTGAATGACTGCGATGCCGGGATCATTTTCATCAAAAACATCGACAATGTGGTACCCGAAGGCCGCCTTCAGCTGATCAGTGATTACAAACAGGCATTGGGCGGCCTGGCGTTGGAGATCCGAAATAAGGTATTCAATTTCATCAACCGCCTCGAAAAAGGGCCTGACACAGCCCTGATCGATGAAGTCCGGGCGTTTATGAAAGAAACCCTTCATACCGATATGCCGGAACACCTGATCAATGCACCGGCCGGCGAACAAGGCACCTATCTTCTTACTTATCTGGACCGTCCCATCCGGGTGTGCGGAATGGTCAAGAATGAAGGAGAACCCGGTGGCGGACCGTTCCATGTAAAAGACAACAAAGGACAGGATACCCTGCAAATCGTGGAAAGTTCTCAAATCGACCTTGAAGACCCCCAACAAAAAAAGGCATTCGAAGCCAGTACCCATTTTAATCCGGTGGATCTGGTATGCATTACCAAAGACCATCAGGGGAACAAGTTTGATCTGCTGAAATACATCGACCCGGAAACCGGTTTTATTTCAGAGAAATCCGTCAACGGGAAAACCATAAAAGCCCTTGAGCGACCAGGTTTATGGAACGGGGCCATGGCCCACTGGCTTACCATTTTTGTGGAAGTGCCGGTAGAAACCTTCAATCCGGTGAAAACCGTCAATGATCTTTTGCGTCCGGCTCATCAGGCCGGTTAAAATATATAAGAAAAGATCAAAATCTGAGGTATTGGCTTTCCGCAAAGAATGCGTACTTTTGCATGATTAAATTGAGTGCTTATGTTTGAATCATGGTCTGCACATTTTAATGAAGTCAAAGAAGCCGTTGAACGTTTTGAGAAAATGGAGTACAGCGGACAGGAAATCTTCTTTGACGTGCATAGCATTGAAAATATTTTCGACTTTTATATAGACAAACTTCAGTTCAATAAAGCCGGGCGTATCATCGAGATCGGGATCAGGCAACATCCCGGGGCAACCAATTTGCGCGTAAAACAAGCCATCATTTATATCGAAAAAGGTCAACTGTTCAAAGCCGCCTCGCAACTGGAGGAGCTCCTTTTGCTCGAAAAATCGAACCCCGAAATATACCTTAACCTGGGATACGTTTACCTGCGTAGCGGAGAAAACGAACGGGGCATCAGTATTTTTGAGGAAGGACTGAAATATGCCTTTAATGAAGAGCAGGAGATCTTACTGGATGTGGCCCTCTATCTCAACCAATATAAAGAATACAGCACAGTGATTGACATGCTGGGCGCACGGTATGATAAAATTGACCAAAACGAGCACCTCTTGTTCGAGATGGCCTATGCGCTTGATCAGGAAGGAGAAGACCATATGGCGTATAATGTTTACCAGGATCTTCTGGATCTGAATCCTTTTTCGGACAATGCCTGGTACAACAGTGGTATCTCTCATGTAAAGATGGGAAACCTTGAGAAGGCCAATGAAGCATTCGACTTTTGCCTGGCGATCAATCCCGACCACTCACAGGCCCATTTCAACAAAGGCAACAGTCTGGCGCAACAAAACCAATACCACGAAGCCCTCAACAGCTATCTCGAATGCATCTCTTATGATCTGTTGCAGTCACGCTGTCTTCATTACATTGCCGATTGCTGGAATCAACTGGGCGACACCGGAAAAACCGTCAGCTTTTATGAACTGGCGGTAAACACTGATTTTCTGGATTTTGACGCGTGGGAAGGATATGCCCGTTTTTTTCTTGAGGCACAGGAACCCGTTCAGTGCCGTGATGTCATCGATCGTGCCATGGTGGAGAAAGAACTTATGACGGATGAAGAAACAGGGGTTTTTCATCATCTCAGGGCCCAGACTTACGTACTCGACGAAGAATGGGACCTGTCCAAAAAGTTTTTCAGAAAAGCGGCTCTCAGCAACAGGCGCGATTTTCGCCACCTCATAGCCCTTTTTAAATTGCATAAAGCCTTGACACCCGGGTATAACATTGAACTTTTCGTGGACCAATATACCCCCCGTTTCATTGAAACCGGCTCCTTTCAGTATATGCTGGCCGCCTATCATCTTCTGATCACCGAAGACATCGGGACCGGCATACATCACCTGAGTGAAGCCGGCATTTATGCTCCCGGTTTTATCCAGGAATTTCTGGAAACTTTTCCCGAAGTGATCAATATTGCAAAAAAACACAAAACACTGGCACAACTAACCGAACTAAATAATGGGAATAATGAACTTTGATCTGCCGCATCTGCCTCAACGCCCCGACAAGCCCCGTGAAAACGGACTAACTATGATGATGGACAAGGGGTTGAGTGTTCGAGAGTCGGAGAATTTCGTGGAAGGGAATGCCCCCTATACAGATCTGGTTAAATTGGGATTCGGTACCAGCTTGCTGGTGCCCAATTTGGAAGCCAAGCTCAATGTTTACCGGGAAGCCGGACTGAAGGCGTATTTTGGCGGAACACTTTTTGAGGCTTTCATCATTCGTGACATGTTCAATGAATTCAAACGCTATCTCGATCGCTTCGGAATGGAATATGTTGAAGTGAGCGATGGTACCATAACCATGCCGCATGAAGAAAAACTGAAGTACATCGAATCCCTTTCAAAGGATTTTACCGTAATCAGTGAAGTGGGCTCAAAAATTGCGGACAAGATCATACCCAACACCGAGTGGATCTCGATGATGAAAACAGAAACGAATGCAGGCGCCTGGAAAGTCATAGCCGAAGCCCGCGAGAGCGGCACCACAGGCATCTACAATAAAGACGGATCGGCCAACCTGCAACTCATCGAAGACATCCGCACACATCTGGACAGCGACAGCATCCTCTGGGAAGCGCCTCTCAAATCGCAACAGGTATGGTTTATCAAACATTTCGGACACAATGTGAACCTGGGTAACATCGCCCCTAACGAAGTGATCCCGCTGGAGACATTGCGTCTTGGACTCAGGGGTGACACTTTATTAGATTTTCTCCCCGATGCTGAGTAAAACACTCTTTACTTTTTTGAAAGGGGTAGCCATGGGGGCTGCCAATGTCATTCCCGGCGTTTCGGGAGGCACCATTGCACTGGTAACAGGTATTTTTGCCCGGCTGATCAATGCTATAAAATCCTTCGATGCCCCGGCACTCAAGTTGTTGATCAAAGGCCGTTTCAGAGATTTTGCTTCCCATACCGATCTGTGGTTCCTCGTTTGGTTGTTCGCGGGCATTTTTGCCGCCATTATCTCCCTTGCCCGTCTTCTTGAATTTTTGTTTCAGCATTATCCTACCTACGTCTGGGCATTCTTTTTCGGACTGGTAATGGCCTCGGTCTATTTTGTGGGCCGCACCGTTGGAAAATGGCATACACCTGCCATCGTTTCATTTGTTACGGGCGCCGCTATTGCGGTCGCCATTTCCGTCCTCACCCCCGCCTCGGAAAACAGCACCTTTTTTTATTTGTTTCTCTGCGGGGTTGTGGCTATTTGCAGCATGATCCTCCCGGGTTTGAGCGGATCCTTTGTCCTTATCCTTATGGGTAACTATCAACTGGTGATGATCGATGCAGTAAACGATCTCAACCTTTCGGTGCTCCTCCCCGTGGGAATCGGTGCCGTAGCCGGTCTGGTCGTTTTCAGCCGTTTTCTCTCATGGCTTCTGGGACGTTTTCCACACTCAACCATTGCCCTGCTTTCCGGTTTTATCATGGGTTCACTGGGCATTCTCTGGCCATGGAAATCAGAGATTACCGAAACCTTTGGTAACAAGACCAGGGTTGTGGCTTACGAGTGGCACCTGCCTGAAGTAGATGCCGGTTTGGCAATAGCGGTTATATTTATTATCTTGGGAATACTCAGCATCGCTGTAACAGAAGTATGGGCCGATAAAAAACAAAAAGAATAGCTTCATGAAAACATACGGACTGATTGGTTATCCCCTGGAACACTCTTTTTCGCAAAAATATTTCACCGAAAAATTCCGGAAAGAAGGCATTGAAGCCCGATATCTGAATTTCCCCATTCCGGACATTGATCAATTTCCCGCTCTTCTGGAGAAACATCCCTATCTGGCCGGATTGAATGTTACCATACCTTACAAGCAAGCGGTCATGAAACATCTTGACAAGATAGACCCTGTGGCCCGGGAAGTGGGCGCCGTTAATGTCATCAAAATCGAATGGGAGGACAACCAACCGTTTCTGACCGGGTACAACAGCGACATCATCGGCTTTTCCAGGTCACTGGCCCCGCTGCTTCAGCCTCAGCACCAAAAGGCTTTGATACTTGGGACAGGCGGAGCTTCCAGGGCGGTAGCTTACGGACTTTCTCAGCTGGGCCTCTTGTACCGTTTCGTGTCGCGCAATCCCAAACATCCATCACATGTTTCGTATGATGCACTGACATCCGAAATACTCCATGACTACAAAGTCATTATTAATACCACACCCGCAGGCATGTCCCCCAACACAAACGATTGCCCTCCCATCCCCTACGATGGGATCACCCCTCAACACCTGGCTTACGACCTTGTCTACAATCCCGAAAACACCCTTTTTATGCAAAAATGTGCTGAGAAAGGAGCTGCCACCAAAAACGGACTGGAAATGTTACATCTTCAGGCCGAAGGGGCATGGGAAATTTGGAACGGGTAAGAACAGGGTTTTGAACAAGGAGAAGAGTCCCGGATTTTTTTTGCTTTTATCTAACAAAATATGTAAACAATTGAAAATATTTTACTTGCATTTTTTGTTAGATTTCAAGATCAATAGATCGTTAGATTTTTAGATATAAGATTTAAGATGTATCATATAACGCTAAAAATCTGCATTTTATCAAAAAAACCATTGTAATATAAACAATTGAATCAAAGGTTCTTGCAAAAGTTTAACGGACTATTGAAGATGTGCCGCAAAGGATAATCAAAATTTCTTATAGTCTTTAGTATCCAGCTTCCAGCTTCTAACTTCTAACTTCCAGCTTCGAGCTTCGAGCTTCGAGCTTCCAGCTTTGAGCTTCGAGCTTTGAGCTTCCAGCTTTGAGCTCCGAGCTTCGAGCTACTACTGACTCTGCAACTGAGCTAAGAGCTAACAGCTAATAGCTTCCAGCTTCTAACTTCCAGCTTCGAGCTTCGAGCTTCGAGCTTCCAGCTTCGAGCTTTGAGCTTCCAGCTACTACTGACTCTGCGACTGAACTAAGAGCTAACAGCTAAGAGCTAAGAGCTTCCAGCTTCGAGCTTCCAGCTTTGAGCTTCGAGCTTTGAGCTTCCAGCTTTGAGCTCCGAGCTTCGAGCTTCGAGCTACTACTGACTCTGCAACTGAGCTAAGAGCTAACAGCTAACAGCTAACAGCTTCCAGCTTCCAGCTTTCACCTACTACTGACTCTCCGACTAAGCTACTCACCACTAACTTACACCCGATGGCCACTGTCTCCGAAAAACCTTCTCAGGGTACCGGATATCTGTCAGATACAATCCTCCTGGTGGCGCTGAAGTCCCGGCTCCTCCTCTGTCGCGGGCTTCGATGATGGTACAGAAATCGTCCACCGAAATCTTACCTCTTCCCACATCAAGCAATGTGCCCACCACGGCACGAACCATATTTCTGAGAAAACGGTTGGCTCGGATCACAAACACGTAACGCGATCCGCGCTGTTCCCAGTAGGCTTCATCGATCTTACAGAAATTGGTTTTGTTCCCCCCGTATAACCGGGCAAAACTGGTAAAATCCTCATAATCTTTTAGTTTTTGGGCTGCAAGATTCATGGTGTCAAAATCGGGCCGGAACCAGGGCCTGTG
>JAWOCV010000122.1:0-9724 GCA_046483585.1 Marinilabilia sp. | reverse complement strand
GGCCCGGAAAACGGACGGGCCACCGCGCCGTTTAAACACTAACCTGGTTAGCTTTTTTGAAAAACTCACTTAAAACAGAAAAAAGCTAAAAGTATATTTTGAAACACTGTTTCGGGCCAATAAGTGCAAAGTTATTTCTGATTTTTCACAAAAAACCTTGCACTTCCACAAATAAAACAAAGTCATAACATTATAAAAATAAATATGTTATCTGTTTTTTCAGAAGGCCCTTATTAATTTATCACGACAATTTATGCAATAGATCGTTAGATGATTAGATTTAAGATGATTCATACGTTACTCAATGGTCCGTTAAAAACAAGCTAAACGCAAAGACGCCATGGCGCAAAGTTTTTATTATGAGAGAGTTATGATTTATCTCTTTATTTCATAAACACTTAATAACGAGATACTTGAAAAAGTTTAACGGACTATTGTTACTGATAATCTGTGTTTTAATATAGGGCTTGCTGAAAAACAAATATTATGCTTATTTTGAGAGTGTTATAACTTTATTTGCTTACAAGAATTTGGGTATAAATATTTTCAGACTTAAAACAACTGAAATACAGAATATTACAAAAGTTTGACGGATTGTTATTTATAAATAAAGCAGGTTAATAATAATTCACTGTTTCCTGCTTCAAACTAGTTTTGCGGCGGTTTGTATTCTTGTTTTTTGAGCATCGCATGGCGAACATTCGTGAATCAATAAGGTTAAGGGATTTTCTTTTCTATTTGCTTTTGTTTCAGTCAAGCGATATATTTGTAAACTTTTAAAATGCTGGAAAAACAATATATTAATGAGCAATAAATTTCCTGAATACAAAGGTCTGGACCTTTCAGGTATCAATAAGGAGGTCCTGGAGGCATGGGAAGCAGAAAAAACATTTGAAAAGAGCCTTTCTACACGTGAGGGGCAACCTTCATTTGTGTTTTATGAGGGACCGCCTTCGGCCAATGGTATGCCGGGCATTCACCATGTCATGTCCAGGGCCATAAAGGATATTTTTTGCCGTTACAAAACACAGCAGGGGTACCTGGTACACCGCAAAGCCGGATGGGATACGCACGGTCTGCCGGTGGAGCTGGGTGTGGAAAAGGCCCTCGGTATCACCAAAGAAGATATTGGGAAAACCATCTCGGTGGCCGAATACAATGAAGCCTGCCGCAAGGATGTGATGAAATATACCGATATGTGGGAGGATCTGACCCGGAAAATGGGTTACTGGGTCGACATGGAACATCCTTACATCACCTATGAGACCAGGTATGTGGAAACCTTGTGGCAGATCCTTAAGAAGTTCTATGATAAAGGCCTTTTGTATAAAGGGTACACCATTCAGCCATTTTCACCTGCTGCCGGTACCGGACTTAGTACGCATGAACTCAACCAACCGGGATGTTACCGGGAGGTCAAGGATACATCGTGTACCGCTCAGTTTAAAGTAATTGAAGACAAAAAATCCGGATTTTTATTTGAAGGGGCCGATGCTGAGGTATTCTTTCTGGCATGGACCACCACGCCCTGGACACTTCCGTCCAATACGGCTCTTGCTGTGGGCCCTTCGCTTACTTATGTAAGGGTTCGCACGTTCAATCCTTATACCGGAGAGCCCGTTGTGGTCATTCTGGCCAAAGATCTTTTACCGGCATTCTTCGCGCCCGAAAATGCTGATCTTCCCCTTGATGAATACAAAGCCGGCGATAAAAAATTGCCTTACAAAGTACTGGATGAGTTTGAGGGCTCCCGTCTGGAGGAGATACGCTACGAACAGCTTATTCCCTGGGTCCGTCCCGATGGTCAAGCTTTCCGTGTTGTCCCGGGCGATTTTGTGACCACCGATGAGGGAACGGGGCTTGTTCATATAGCACCCACTTTCGGTGCGGATGACGACCGTGTGGCCAAAGAAACCGGAATTGCCCCCATGCTCCTGACCGATAAGGAAGGGAAAAAGCAACCGATGGTCGACCGTAATGGAAAATTTTACCTTATTAAAGATCTCGATCCCCGGTTTGTCAGCTCCAATGTGGATCTCGACACGTACAGTGAGTTTTCCGGCCGTTTTGTTAAGAACGACTATGACGATTCGCTTACCGAAAATGATCCTTCGGTGGATGTGGACATTTCCGTGATGTTGAAGAAGCAGAACCGCGCCTTCCGCGTGGAAAAGTATGAACACAGCTATCCGCATTGCTGGCGTACCGACAAACCTGTCCTTTACTATCCGCTCGACAGTTGGTTCATCCGTACCACCGCTGTGCGCGACCGTATGATCGAACTCAACAACACCATCAACTGGAAGCCCAAATCCACAGGCACCGGCCGTTTTGGGAAATGGCTCGAGAATCTGGTCGACTGGAACCTGAGCCGTTCCCGTTATTGGGGAACCCCGTTGCCCATCTGGCGCACTGAGGACGGAAGTGAAGAAAAATGCATCGGCTCAGTTGAGGAACTGGTTTCCGAAACCGACAGGGCCGTTCGTGCCCGGTTTATGGACAAAAATCCCTTCGGCCGTTTCCGCCCCGGCGATTTCAGCGATAAGAATTACAACAAGGTGGACCTCCACCGTCCTTATGTAGACGATGTGATCCTTGTTTCGGATGAGGGCAAGCCCATGTACCGCGAGCCGGACCTGATCGATGTCTGGTTCGATTCGGGAGCCATGCCGTATGCCCAGGTGCACTGGCCATTTGAGAGTGACCTCCCCCCAACCCCCTCCCAGGGAGGGCCCCTCCCTTTCCCCGCCGATTTCATCGCCGAAGGCGTAGACCAGACCCGCGGATGGTTTTTCACCTTGCATGCCATTGCCACCATGCTGTTCGACAGTGTGGCGTTCAGGAACATCATATCCAACGGGCTGGTACTTGATAAGAATGGCAACAAAATGTCGAAACGTCTCGGCAATGCCGTCGATCCGTTTGAAACCATGGAAGAATACGGGGCCGATCCTTTGCGCTGGTATATGGTGACCAATGCTCAGCCATGGGACAATCTTAAGTTCGATATGGCCGGGCTCGACGAGGTGAAGCGAAAATTCTTCGGGACGCTTTACAATACTTATTCATTCTTTGCTTTGTATGCCAACATCGACGGCTTCACCGGCCGGGAAGAAGAAGTTCCGGTGGATGAGCGTCATGAGATCGACCGCTGGATCATCTCTTTATTGAATACCCTCACCAAAGAGGTAACCAATGCCCTGGAGAATTATGAACCCACAAAAGCCGGAAGAGCCATTCAGGAATTTGTCACCGAAAACCTCAGCAACTGGTATGTCCGTTTGAACCGGAAGCGTTTCTGGGGCGGCAGTTTTGACCGCGACAAGCTGGCTGCTTACCAGACCCTCTATGTGGCCCTTGAAACCGTATCTATGCTGGCAGCTCCCATTGCTCCTTTCTATATGGATCGCCTGTTTTCCGATCTGAACAAGATCTCCGGCCGCCATACCGATGAATCGGTTCACCTTTCCCAATTCCCCGTTTATGACGAAAAATGGATCGACAATGCCCTGGAGGAAAGGATGGGTTACGCCCAGCAGATATCTTCCATGGTGCTGGCCCTTCGCCGTAAAGTGAACATTAAGGTCCGTCAGCCGTTGCAGAAGATCATGCTGCCGGTTTACAGCAATCATTTCGAAAAGCAGGTGGACGCCGTCAAAGACCTTATTATGACAGAGGTTAACATCAAAGAGATCGAGTATCTGAAAGATGTGACCGGCGTACTTGTGAAAAAGATCAAGCCCAATTTCAAAACGCTTGGTCCGCGTTACGGAAAGATGATGAAGACCATCGCCGGAGCGATGGGACAAATGTCTCAGGAAGATATTGCGCGGTTTGAAAATGAGGGCCGATTTGAACTGGAAGTCGACGGCCAAAAGGTCGAACTTGAGCGGGAAGATGCCGATGTGATCAGTGAGGATATTCCGGGGATGCTCGTCGCCAATGACGGCCGCATAACGGTGGCTCTTGACATCAACATCACCCCCGAACTGAAAGAGGAGGGCATTGCCCGTGAACTCATCAACCGGATTCAAAATCTTAGAAAAGACAGTGGATTCGAGGTGACCGATAAAATAAAGATCAATGTCCAGAAAAATGATACCATTGACAGGGCAATAGATAATAATCGTTCGTATATTTCCGATCAGACACTGGCGGAAGAAATTAATGTGGTAGAATCATGTAACAGCAAGGATGCCTTTTCCGTAGAGTTGGACGATCAGGTGAGTACTTTGCTGGAGATCAGTAAAGTATAAACACTCATTCAAACATTTATAAATTTTGTCGCTATGGCAGAAAAAACCCGGTATTCAGACGAAGAGCTTCAGGAGTTCAAAGAGATCATCCTGGCTAAGCTAGAGAAAGCAAAACGGGATTACGAATTGCTTAGAAATACCATCACACTAGAGGATGGTAACGATACACAGGACACTTCACCCACTTTCAAAGTACTGGAAGAAGGAGCCGCTGTGCTTTCCAAAGAAGAGGCCGGAAAACTGGCCCAGCGTCAGCAGAAGTTCATTCAGCATTTGCAGGCCGCATTGGTGAGGATTGAGAACAAAACTTACGGCATTTGCCGGGAAACCGGCAAGCTGATCGCCAAGGAACGATTGCGCGCTGTGCCCCATGCCACTTTGAGTATTGAGGCCAAGAAGAACCAGAAGTGAAAAAATCCCTTAAAAGCATAAATTCAGGCTTATTGTGCTTGTGATGGCTGGTTTTTTGTGGATGTTTTGAGCTAAAAGGACAGGAAACAGAACGTTTAATCCCGTTTTTGTTCCTGGATGAAAATTGTTTTTTATCATGGGTAAATTAAAAACACCATTACTGATCATTATCGGGATTTTATTGGTAGACCAGATCCTGAAGATATGGGTCAAGACAAATATGATGCTGGGAGATGAAATTCCCGTATTCAATGATTGGTTTTATATTCATTTTGTGGAGAACAACGGCATGGCCTTTGGCATGGAGCTGGGGGGCGACTGGGGTAAGATCTTTCTGAGCATTTTCAGAATAGTGGCCGTCATCGGCATCGGGTGGTATTTGTATAAACTTTCCTGTAAAGATGCTCCGAAAGGTCTCATCATCAGTGTAAGCATGGTCCTGGCCGGTGCTTTGGGCAATATTCTCGACAGTGCTTTTTATGGCATGATCTTCAATCATAGTTATTCACAAGTGGCCTCTCTTTTGCCTGAGGGAGGGGGGTATTCTTCATTCCTTCACGGGCGGGTGGTGGATATGTTCTATTTTCCTTTGTTTTCGGGGAGTTACCCCGAATGGCTGCCGGGCATCGGGGGCCAGGAATTTGTCTTTTTCCGGCCCGTGTTCAACGTGGCAGATTCTTCCATCACGCTGGGGATCCTTTCAATTCTGATTTTTCAGAAGCATTTTTTTAAAGAAGAAGAAGAGTGAAGTGCATATTTACTAATTCTTTTGCTGACCAAACATGTTTCTTCGGTTAATTTTCATAAATTTGCAAGCCATTTGAAAAATGACTTTTACGAACAACTACAGTCCGTTATATTTTTGCAAGTACTTGTTATTCAGTTGTTTAAATTTGAAGAAATATTTATATTAAATAAACAGATTATCAGTAACATATGAATCATCTTAGATCTAAAAATCTAACGATCTATTAAACCATCATAGATCTGGTAATCCAATGATCTACCGGAATAATTTTTTTCGAAAGAATACGTTTTTCTACCGGGATGCGTTGCCCGGTCAGGCATTACACAACACAGAAAGACATGATAATGAGCAGGCCGGCGTTGCTGGTCTGTCGCCGGAGTTGATGACCGGTCCGGGTCATTCTCCGAAGACAAATATTTTACACCTTTTTTGACTAAGAAGGTGTGGATGGTTTAAATTTGAACTTTCCCCGGATCCGGTTCAGCCGGGGAACATGGGGTTATACATATCATGGTTTTGCCGTTTTTGAATGCAAACTGCAGGACCTGAAAAATCAAGTTTGCCGGATGGTGAAAGGTGACCTCTGTGGGTCAGGAAACGGTAGTGTGTCCGGCCGTGAAATATCATAGAACTTCGAAACAATAACATCCACCAGAATATGCAAAAGTTATTCGCTTTGATTTTGTTGTCATTCCTTTTCGGAATGTCTGTAAATGTTACTGCCCAGGGGGAAGATATCAATCCCGGTGAAGTGAGGGTTTCGGAACTGTCAGACGACCAGGTTCGCCGGTTGTATAATGAGATTGAAAACCGGGGCCTTTCCGAACAACAGGCGGAATCTATGGCACTTGCCAGAGGTTTTTCCCGGCGGCAGCTCGATCAGCTGAGACAACGGTTTCAGCAACTGGAACAGACCGATGATACGGTTACTGATGAAGGAAGAGTGGAAGACACTGGTTCTTTGTTTGGTGAAATATCGGAGAAAGAAGAGGTGGAACCTTCGGAAGAGGAGGAAAAGATGTTCGGGTTCAGCTTTTTTAATTCTGAACGGCTGACATTTGAGCCTGGTGTAAACCTGCCGGCGGCCGAATCTTATGTTCTGGGCTCAGGAGATGAAATAAGTATTGATGTCTGGGGGGCCTCCCAGCAGAGTTATCAGCTGAATGTGGACCGCAGCGGAAACATCAACATCCCCAATGCCGGTACCCTCACTGTTCAGGGACTGACACTGGAAGAAGCCCGTAAAAAGATCTTTGATAAACTGGCCCTCATCTACAGTGATTTGAAAGGGGATCAGCCCAAAACATTTGCCAATATTTATCTGGGGCAGATACGCCCCATCAATGTCCATGTCATAGGAGAAGTATTTGCCCCCGGTAGTTATACCCTTCCCGGTTCGGCAACAGCCTTTAATGCTTTGTATCTTGCCGGTGGGCCCAATAAGCAGGGGTCTTTCAGGGAGATCAGGGTGATCCGCGACGGCGAGATCGTTAAAGAGATGGACGTTTACGAATATCTGATTGATGGAGATGGTGATGTGAATATTACCTTGCGTGACGATGATGTGATTATGGTTCCCTCTTACGAGAACCGTGTTGATATGGAGGGAGAGTTTAAGCGGACGGGTATTTTCGAAGGGAAGAGTGGTGAAACCGTCTCCGATTTGTTGCGCTATGCCGGTGGCTTTACCGATAAGGCTTATTCGCACCGTCTTGAGATGTTCCGTAACGATTCACGTCAGACAACATTCAAGAATATACCTGCGTCCAGATTTGAAGAGGAACTGGTCCAAAACGGCGACAGCATCATTGCCGGAGAGATCAGCGACCGCATTGAGAACCGGGTGGTGATCAACGGTGCCGTAATGCGGCCCGGAAACTATGAGCTGGAAGAAGACCTCAAACTTTCCCAATTGCTCGAAATGGCAGAAGGTCTCCGGGAAGATGCGTATATGCAGCGGGGACAGGTTCACAGGCTGGATGAAAATCTGCAGATGGAGAATGTGCCTTTCGATGTCAGAGAACTTGTATCAGGGGAATTTGACATGGAACTTCAGCGCGAAGACATTGTAACCATCTACTCCATTGAGGATCTTCGACAGGAGCGGTCTTTGACCATCAGAGGAGAAGTTCAGGATCCCGGTTCTTTTGATTACCGTGACGGGACCACCCTTTCCGACCTGATTGCCCTGGCGGGCGGTCTCCGGGAAAGAGCCGCCAGCTCCTATATTGAGGTGGCACGTCGTCTTTCACATGAAGAGGCTTCTGATTACCAACAACAAACCGGCCATCTTTATCAATTTTCAGTCTCACGCGATCTTGAGCTGGACGATGAAGATGGTAATTTTGAGTTGAAACCCTTTGATCAGGTTTCTGTACGACAGGCACCGGGTTATGCAGAGAGTGGTTCAGTCCGCCTTGGCGGGGAAGTGACTTATTCGGGTCAGTATAATCTGAACAGCAGGGAAGAACGCCTCTCAGATGTTATCGATCGGGCGGGGGGCCTCACGGCCAATGCCTACCCCGAGGGAGCGATGCTTACCAGGGAAGTGGAAGTGGATGCCAAGCAGAGGCGTTTGCGCGAACAACTGATGGAGAGCGATTCGACGCTTCAGTTTGATGATATGGGGTTTGAA
The DNA here is from genome assembly GCA_046483585.1 of Marinilabilia sp. GTDB lineage: Bacteria > Bacteroidota > Bacteroidia > Bacteroidales > Marinilabiliaceae > Marinilabilia. The sequence goes on along the minus strand of JAWOCV010000122.1, from coordinate 1,674 downwards.
GTTCTTTCCATCGATTTGAAAGAGGTTATGGAGAATCCCGGTACGCGGGAAGATGTTATCCTTCAGGAAGGGGATGAACTTCATGTGCCAAAGGAATTGCAGACAGTCAAGATCAGCGGGGAAGTGCTTAATCCTGTCAGTACCCCTTACGTGGAAGGGAAAGGGCTGAAGTTCTACATTAGCCAGGGAGGTGGTTTTGCCGAAGAGGCACGAAAGCGGAAAACTTACGTGGTTTATCCCAACGGGCGTGCAGCGGCAACCAGCAAGGTGTTGGTTTTTAATAACTTTCCCAAAGTACTTCCGGGGAGTGAGATCGTGGTCCCGAGCAAACCCGAACGTGAACCACTGCCTCCTACAGCATGGGTCAGCATCGGAAGCAGCGTGGCATCAATGGCCCTTACCATTGTATCCATTGTGAATTCCCTGAACTGATAAATGATCCGTTTATTTTTTCATTACAATTCGATCGACATCCCATGAACCAATCTTCAGATACCCCGGAAAATTTTCAAGATAAAGATCAGAACCAGCGACAGGTTGTCAAAGACGATGAGATCGATCTTATTGCCCTGGCTCATGTGATCTGGGACGAGCGGAAAACCATCTTCTATACGGTGGGTGTGGCCATCCTCATCGGGTTGATGATCGCTTTTACCAGCCCCATGCAATTTAGTGCCTCGGCCTCGGTTTTACCCCAGGCTCAGGGAGAGAAGGACATGGGAAACCTTGGGGGACTGGCCAGTATGGCAGGGGTCAACCTTGGTTCTATGGGAGGGAGTGCGTCCGGCATTCAGCCCTCTCTTTACCCGCAGATCATCAACAGTTATACTTTCCTGAATGAATTGATCCACGAGGATTATGATTTTGAAGATGAACCGGAACCGGTTTCGTTGTACGAGGAGCGAATGGCAGATTCCATACCGGGACTGGGGTCATCGGTGTTGAAATATACGCTGAAGCTTCCCTGGACCTTAAAGAATGCCATCACAGGAAACAATTCAGAAGTATCGAAGGGACCTGTCAATAAAGATTTTGATGTGACCGTTCTGTCCGAAGAAGAAGTGGAAATAATCGAGGAGATATCCAACGCCATTTCAGCTGAGGTAGATGATGAAACAGGGATGGTCACCATTTCGGCACAACTTGAAGAGCCGATGCTCACGGCCCAGTTCACCAAAAAGACCGTCGATCTTCTTCAGGAATACATCATCCAGTACAAAACCCGCCAGGTACGGGCGAACCTTGAATTTATTGAAGCCCGCTATCAGGAGAAAAAGGAAGAGTTTGAGGAGGCCCGTGAAGGCTTTTATGAGTATCGCGACCGCAATCGCAACATGATCGAAGAACGGACCGATATCCGTTATCAGGAACTGAATGATGATTACAATATAGCTTCGGAAGTTTACCGTGATCTTGCCAATCAGCGGGAAGAGGCCGAGATCTCCGTCAAGAGGGAGACACCGGCTTTTTCCATCATCGACCCGGTAAAAGTCCCCATCAAAAGATCGTCCCCCCGCCGTTCCCTTATTATGGTCATCAGTGTCTTTCTGGGCGGTTTCGCGGGGTTGGGCCTCATCTTTGCCAGACGGGTTTTCCAAAAGTTTAAAGAAGCATGGTAGCCACTTAGCTCCTGACTGTCAGGAGGGCATGTAAAGTTCCACAGCCCCCTAAGGA
>JAWOCV010000070.1:0-19399 GCA_046483585.1 Marinilabilia sp. | reverse complement strand
GGCTATGGGGGCTCCCGTGGAAATAGAGTTTGTACTTGATCTTGAGGAACCCGACCAAAACGGGAATCCTACTTTATGGTTGTTGCAGATCAAACCCCTCATCCGGATGGAGAACCACGTGGATGTCGACTTCAATGAGGTAGACGAAGAGCGGGTAATTCTGAGATCGGAAAAAGGCATGGGCAATGGCCTTTATAATCAGATCAAAGACCTGATCTTTATGGATGTGAATAAATTTGATCGTACCAAAACCCGGAATATGGGTCGTGAGTTGGCCGAACTCAATAAGAAAATGGAGATGGAAGGTCGGGAATATGTGCTTATTGCTCCCGGACGTATGGGAACAAGGGATCCTTCAACCGGTATTCCGGTTTATTGGTCTCAAATATCGGGCGCCCGGGTGATCGTTGAAATGGGACTTCCCGGTTTTCCGTTGGATGCCTCGTTGGGGTCGCATTTCTTCCATAATGTCACTTCAATGAATGTGGGATATTTCTCGGTGCATCAGAAAAACACCCGGGAGTTTGTCGATATCTCATATCTGGAGAAACAGAAAGTGAAGGAAGACACAGGTTATTTTAAACATATAGAATTTGAGAAACCCCTCACGGTTCTGATGGACGGGAAAAATCAAAAAGCTGTTGTAATGCGGGGTGAATGAATTGCACACCAAAGATGAAAGAGTGAGAGAAGATCCCGGGAGAGGTGTTGTCACAACAAACCCGTTCATAATCCGGTTGTTTCGCATGATGCTTCGGCAGAGGATGTTTTCTTTTCTCTCTTTCCCGGAAACCATGTAATCCAAGCGGCGTAAATGAACGGGCCTGATCTGTTTTATAGCTGACTTATGCCTTCGGTCTGGGCTTTTCTTTCAATTTTCTTGATAAGGCCCTGGAGTACTTTCCCCGGTCCTACCTCAACAAAGTGATCGCCTCCGTCTGCCACCATATTTTGAATGGTCTCGGTCCAACGCACGGGGGCTGTAAGCTGGGCATTCAGGTTGGCTTTGATGTATTCCGGATCGGTTTGCGGTTTGGCGTCCACATTTTGATAGACCGGGCATACCGGAATGTCGAAATGAGTATTTTCAATAGCTTCGGACAATTCGGCCCGTGCTGGCTCCATGAGGGGAGAATGGAAGGCTCCTCCCACCGGAAGTTTGAGTGCCCGTTTGGCTCCCTTTTCTTTCAACATTTCACAAGCTTTGTCAATGCCTTCGAAAGACCCTGATATGACAAGCTGGCCCGGACAATTGAAGTTGGCCGGAACCACAACTTCGTCGATGGTGTTGCAAACGTCCTCAACCGTTTTGTCGTCCAGTCCTACGATAGCTGCCATGGTCGAAGGTTTGATCTCACAAGCTTTTTGCATGGCCATGGCCCGCTGGTATACCAGCTTTAAACCGTCTTCAAAGGATAGGGCTCCGGCTGCCACCAACGAGGAGAATTCACCTAATGAATGGCCTGCCACCATTTCAGGTTGAAAGGAGTTGCCCATGGTTTTTGCCAGGATGACCGAATGCAAAAAAATGGCCGGCTGGGTAACTTTTGTTTGTTTCAGGTCTTCGTCGGTCCCGCTGAACATCAGATCGGTAATACGAAAACCCAAAATTTCATTGGCTTTTTCAAAAAGTTCTTGGGCCATGGGACTGTTGTCGTAGACATCCTTGCCCATTCCAACGTATTGGGCGCCCTGCCCGGGGAATACGTATGCCTTCATGTTTTGTTAATTTTGATGAATTTTCAATTTTCAGGAGTGCAAATATACAATTGTTAACCAGATTTTCGCAAAAATGTAACTCCACGCTGTGGTTCCTGAACAATTCAAGTGGTTTGGTGTTCCTTTCTTTGCCCGGAAATAAATACTTTGCGTCATCGTGGGAAGTACCGCATTTAAGGCATGTCAGTTTTGATCAATGCTTAAATCCCATAAATTCAGGAAACTCAGTTTTACAATATTCTCGAGTTTTGCCCGGTCTATTTTATCCACATGGTCAGACGGGCGGTGATAATCGGAATTTAGTCCGGTATGGAACCACATGATCGGGATCCCTTTCTGTGCAAAAGGAGCATTGTCACTGCCGCTCACAGGTTTCTCCACATCGGCATACCGGACTTTCAGATCAAGATCAAATGTTTTATTATTGGCCTGATTTAGTTCTTTGGCCTCTTCCCATGCTCTTGTATAGATGAAGGAAACATTTGAATCCGGCTTTTCAGGATCAGGGCTTCTTCCTATCATATCATAGTTTTGATAATACCTGATCCGATCAGGATCATCGAAATTATTGACAAAATGGGTGGATCCGTGAAGCCCTCTCTCTTCTGCAGTCCATGCTGCAAATATCAGGTTGTGCTTTGGGGTGATTCCTGATTCGGAAAAAGCTTTTGCAAGAGCCATGACACCTGCCACGCCTGATGCGTTATCGTCTGCCCCGTTCCATATGTATCCGTCGTAAAAACCCAGATGGTCATAATGGGCTCCAACAACGATGAAAGCATCTTTGTTTTCTCCGGGGATTACCCCCACCACATTTCCGCAGGAAAAGGGTATGCTCTTTGTTTTGGCGGAGAGTTTAACTTCGGGTCCGGGGTCCATGTTTAATTTCAGGGATTCCGGGTCTTCAGAGAGATGTGATTGCCATTCCGGGAACAATACGGAAAGTGGGCGGTGAGAGATTAAAAAAACAGGTGGTTGTCCCGAAACAGGTTTGTCTGCTCTTCGGACTCTTTTCCGGTAAATACCGGAAGTATATTTGGTCAATTCTTCTTCGGCAAAGGCATCTGGTTTGGCATGATCCTCGGTAAAGGGGGCTGGTTGTTCCGGATCAAACTCAAGGATGGCCATTATTCCGGCTTCTTTGGCTGCCTGGTTTTTTTTGCGGGTCAGCTCATCTTCGGAGAGATGGTGATGTTTGGCATATCCCTCCGAGAGAGTATCATTGGCACCGGGATAGCCTTTGGCCCTTACCAGGATCATGTTATCCTTTTTGTCATCAAGGTTTTTAAGATCTTCAGGCAAGCCGAATCCGCCGAAAAAGGTATTGCCCTGTGACGTAAAGGATTGCTCCACCGAAATGGGGGCGAAATCTGAGTTTTCAGAAAATTGGTAAGAAGAATTCTTTTTGACTACAGAAAAAGAAGATTGATCAGTTTCTTCCCGGACCAGGTTGACGGATTGTATAAATTTCCGGGCAGTTTCATCGGAAGCAGCGGTGTCAAAAGGTTCCAGTCCATATTTTTGAAAATGAGCAGCAATGTAGCTGGCCGCCATTTTAGCTCCCCTCTTGCCGGCTTCCCGCCCTTCCAGAAGGTCTGAAGATAAAAATTCTATATCTGCCAGCATAGATTCTCCGGAAATGATTTTCAGTGCATCGGATTTTGTTTCAGTTGTTTGACTTTTTAGATGTGTGATCGTGGAAAAGAACATCAACCAAATGAAAATGATAAAAGCTCGTGACATCGTGAAGATTTAAATGAATATTGGCCGGCCAAATTAATAAAGTTTTGTCATTTATTTGATGTACTTCGTGCCAAACGTCCTTTTGTGGATCGGTTAACCGTTATTGGTTGATGTGACAAAAGAAGTTTTTAACCAAATATTTACAATAAAAATGGCTGCACTATTATGAATTTTCAATTGAAAATTAGTACTTTTGCACCGCTTTTTTGTGCAGAGGTGTGAAAAATGTTGAAGATCAGTGAGGTTTTTGGCATAAAAAGGCTACTTTTGCAACCCATTTGAAGAGAGTATTTTAAGTTTAAAATAATCGTTTATATGCCAACAATTCATCAGTTAGTCAAGAAAGGGCGGAAGAAACAGGTGGAGAAGAGTAAGTCACCTGCGTTGAATGCTTGTCCGCAACGACGTGGTGTATGTGTCAGGGTTTACACCACCACTCCTAAGAAACCGAACTCTGCCATGCGTAAAGTAGCCCGGGTAAGGCTGACCAATGGGAAAGAAGTCAATGCCTATATTCCCGGAGAGGGGCACAACCTTCAGGAGCACTCGATCGTGCTGGTCCGGGGTGGCCGGGTAAAAGATCTTCCGGGTGTGCGTTATCACCTGGTGCGCGGAGCACTGGATGCCTCTGGCGTTGAAGGCCGTTCCCAGCGTCGTTCCAAGTATGGTACAAAACGTCCAAAGAAGAAGTAATTATTTCGTTTCACAGTTAGGTTTTGTTTATTGGTTTGTAAACAGGGTTGAGTAAATGGCCAAGGGCCTTTGAAGACACGGATACAGCCAATAATAACACTAATAAACAAAAGAGAAGAGATGAGAAAGAATAAACCCAAGAAGAGAATTATTCTTCCCGATCCGAAGTTTAACGATACTTTGGTGACCCAGTTTGTTAATAATTTGATGCTCGACGGCAAGAAATCCATTGCCTATGGTATTTTCTACGATGCCATGGACCGGGTTGCTGAAAAAGCGGAAAAAGAGGGTAAGTCACCCCTCGAGGTATTTAAGAAATCCTTGGAAAATGTGACGCCGGCAGTAGAGGTTAAAAGCCGCCGTGTAGGTGGTGCTACATTCCAGGTTCCTACAGAAATAAGACCCGATCGTAAAGTATCGGTCAGTATGAAAAACCTGATAGCTTATGCCCGTAAGCGTAGCGGTAAGTCAATGGCTGAAAAGCTCTCTGCTGAAATTGTTGCTGCATATAATCAGGAAGGCGGGGCCTTCAAACGTAAGGAGGACATGCACAAAATGGCCGAAGCCAACCGTGCATTTGCCCATTTTAGATTTTAAACTTTAATTATAAAGGATTCTTTATTATTATGGCAAAGGCAGACTTAAAATATACCAGGAACATTGGGATCATGGCTCACATCGATGCCGGTAAAACAACCGCTACCGAGCGGATCTTGTTTTATACCGGTATGACCCATAAGATCGGTGAGACCCATGATGGTTCCGCTACAATGGACTGGATGGAGCAGGAGCAGGAGAGAGGTATTACCATTACTTCCGCTGCCATTACCACTAACTGGAAATATAACGACGAAGAATATAAGATCAACATCATTGATACCCCTGGTCACGTAGATTTTACCGTTGAGGTTGAGCGTTCACTGCGGGTGCTCGATGGTGCCGTTGCTGTATTTTGTGCTGTGGGAGGTGTGGAACCTCAATCTGAGACAGTTTGGAGACAGGCTGATAAATATGGTGTTCCGCGCCTGGGATTTGTTAACAAGATGGATCGTTCCGGAGCCAACTTTTTTGAGGTCGTCCGGCAGGTAAGAGAAGTACTGGGCGCTAACCCGGTACCCCTTCAGGTTCCCATCGGATACGAGGAAAGCTTCCGGGGTGTGGTTGATCTTATTGAGAACAAAGCCGTTGTCTGGTACGACGACGACGTTCTGGGCGCCCGCTACGAACTTGAGGATGTCCCCGAAGATATGGTGGACGAAGTTAACGAGTGGCGGGGCAAACTTATCGAGTCGGTGGCTGAATATGATGACGAATTGATGGAAAAATTCTTCGAAGATCCGGAGTCCATCACAAAGGAGCAGTTGATTGCAGTGTTGCGTCAAGCCACTCTTGATATGAAAGTTGTTCCCATGCTTTGTGGATCTGCTTTTAAAAACAAGGGGGTTCAGCGTTTGATCGATGCTATTGTCGGATTTCTCCCTTCTCCCATCGATGTTGCTGAGATTGAAGGAACCAATCCCAACACCGGGAAGATCGAATCGCGGCCACATGATGAGGATGCACCTTTTACTTCATTGGCCTTTAAGATCGCTACTGATCCCTTTGTAGGACGTCTTGCTTTCATGCGCGTTTATTCCGGCAAAATTACCGCAGGTTCTTATGTGTGGAATTCCCGTACCGGTAAAAAAGAGAGGATCTCACGTCTTTACCAGATGAAGTCCAACAAACAGTTGCCCCGTGATGTTATCTCGGCAGGTGACATTTGTGCAGGCGTTGGATTTAAAGATATTCGTACCGGTGACACCCTGTGTGAAGAAAAACATCCCATTGTTCTGGAATCTATGGAATTTCCGGAGCCTGTTATCGGTGTAGCGGTGGAGCCCAAAAGCCAGAAGGACATGGATAAGCTGGGTAGCGGTCTGGCTAAGCTTGCCGAGGAAGACCCAACTTTCCGTGTGGAGACCGACGAAGATAGTGGGCAGACCGTGATCAGCGGTATGGGTGAACTTCACCTGGAAGTGATCGTCGACCGCCTTAAGCGGGAGTTTAAAGTAGAATGTAATCAGGGACGTCCCCAGGTCAATTATAAAGAGGCCATTACCAAGACAGTTGATCATCGTGAAGTATTCAAGAAACAGACTGGTGGTCGTGGTAAATTTGCTGATATAATACTGAAAATGGGTCCTGCCGATGATGGTGTTCAGGGTCTTCAGTTCATTGATCACGTTAAAGGCGGAAATATTCCAAAAGAGTTTATTCCCTCGGTAGAAAAAGGTTTTAAGGATGCCATGAGTAACGGCGTTCTGGCCGGTTATAATGTCGATAGCCTCAAGGTGGAGCTGTTGGACGGATCATTCCACCCCGTTGACTCCGACCAGCTTTCCTTTGAAATCGCCGGACGGCAAGCCTTTAAAGAAGCTTGTATGAAAGCCAAACCCGTGTTGCTTGAACCTATTATGAAAGTCGAAGTGGTAACCCCCGAGGAATATATGGGTGATATCATCTCCGATTTTAACAAGCGTCGCGGACAGGTTGAAGGAATGGAATCCAAAGCTGGAGCCCGTGTGGTAAAAGCCATGGTGCCCCTTTCCGAAATGTTTGGTTATGTGACTTCCCTCCGGACCATTTCATCTGGTCGTGCTACTTCTTCCATGGAATTCAATCATTTTGAAGAAATGTCAAGAAATATAGCTATGGAAGTGGTCAAAGAGGCCAAAGGTAGAGTTGAATTATTATAGAAACAGTTCTCATCAACGATTATGAATCAAAAAATAAGAATCAAACTTAAGTCGTACGATCATAATCTGGTAGACAAATCTGCCGAAAAGATCGTAAAGACAGTAAAGACCACGGGAGCCGTTGTTAGCGGTCCCATTCCGCTTCCCACACATAAGCGGATTTTCACAGTTTTGCGCTCCACCTTCGTCAACAAAAAGGCCCGTGAGCAATACGAGCTGGCATCATACAAGCGGTTGATCGATATTTACAGCTCTACCGCCAAGACCATCGATGCCCTCATGAAACTTGAGCTTCCCAGCGGTGTGGAAGTAGAAATCAAAGTGTGATCTTAAATTTAAATCTTTAAGCAATGCCAGGATTAATTGGAAAGAAAATCGGAATGACTTCCGTTTTCAGTGCCGATGGAAAAAATGTTCCATGCACTGTTATCGAAGCTGGTCCTTGCGTCGTCACCCAGGTCAAAACAAAGGAGACCGACGGGTATGAAGCCATTCAGTTGGCTTTTGACGAGAAAAGAGAGAAGAGTACCACCAACCCCATGAAGGGGCATTTCAAAAAGGCAGGTACCACTCCCAAGGCCAAGCTGGTTGAATTGAAAGATTTTGAAGAAGAACTGAAACAAGGCGACATTGTGACCCTCGACATGTTTGATGAAAACATTTTTGTTGACGTCACAGGCTTTTCCAAAGGGAAAGGCTTCCAGGGTGTTGTCAAACGTCATGGATTCAGTGGTGTTGGCGATGAGACCCATGGTCAGCACAACCGTCAAAGGGCGCCCGGTTCACTGGGGGGGTCTTCCTTCCCGTCAAGGGTGTTTAAAGGCATGAGAATGGCCGGCCGTACAGGCGGCGACCGTGTAAAAGTTGAAAACCTGAGAGTGATTAAAATAATTCCCGAAAATAACCTGTTGATGGTTAAAGGGTCTGTTCCTGGACCTAAGGGTTCATATCTAATTATTGAAAAGTAATGGAACTGAACGTAATTGACATACAAGGACAGGAGACCGGCAGAAAAGTACAGTTGCCCGATTCTGTTTTCGGTATTGAGCCCAACGATCATGCCATCTATCTGGATGTGAAACAGTATCTGGCCAATAACCGTCAGGGCACCCACAAAGCAAAAGAACGCGCAGAAATAGCCGGTAGTACCAGGAAGATCAAAAGGCAAAAAGGAACGGGTACAGCCCGTGCAGGTAGCCTGAAGTCGCCTGTATTTCGTGGCGGAGGCCGGGTTTTCGGACCAAGGCCCCGAAATTATAGCTTCAAGATAAACAAAAAGCTTAAGCAACTTGCCCGTAAATCGGCTCTGGCCTATAAAGCCAGGAACAACGATATTGTTGTGGTGGAGGATTTTAAGCTGGATGCGCCTAAGACCAAAGAGTTTGTAAACATCCGTAAGAACCTGCAGGTTGAAGGAAAAAGGTCGCTTGTCATTTTCAAAGACCTCGACCGTAACGTATATCTTTCATCCCGCAATGTTCCCAAATCTGATGTGGCAACAATTTCCGGTCTGAATACCTATAGTATCATGAAAGCTCAATCGCTGGTGCTGGCCGAAAGTTCGGTTGAAGAAATCGCGCAACTTTTTAACGCTTAACAAACTAAGTCATGGATGTAATTATTAAGCCCATAGTAACAGAAAGGATGACCTGGCTTGGCGATGCCCTGAACCGATACGGCTTTATTGTGGATAAGAATGCCAACAAAATTCAGATCAAAAAAGCCGTTGAAGACATGTACAGCGTGACCGTTACCAGCGTGAACACTATGGTTTACGCCGGAAAAGAGAAAGTTCGCTATACAAAAGGCGGTATCATCAATGGCAGGACCAGTGCTTTCAAAAAAGCAATTGTAACATTAGCCGAAGGAGATAAGATTGATTTCTTTAGCAATATTTAATTGACATGGCAGTAAGAAAATTAAAGCCCTCAACACCGGGGCAGAGACACAAAATTATTGGTGCATTTGACTCGATTACCTCAAATGTACCAGAGAAGTCCTTATTGCGGCCCCTGAAAAAATCCGGAGGACGAAACAATTCCGGAAAGATGACCATGCGTTATATCGGTGGTGGCCACAAGAGGAAGTACCGGGTAATCGATTTCAAACGAAATAAAGACGGTGTTCCTGCAACAGTAGATTCCATTCAGTACGATCCCAATCGTAGTGCCCGGATTGCGTTGCTGGTTTACGAAGATGGTGAAAAACGGTACATTCTTGCACCCAACGGGTTGCAGGTTGGACACAAGGTAAATTCAGGTTCGGGTATCTCTCCCGAAATTGGAAATTCGCTTCCTTTAAGCAACATTCCCCTGGGAACCATTGTGCACAACGTGGAATTGCGACCCGGACAAGGCGGTGCATTGGCCCGTAGTGCCGGTACCTTTGCTCAGCTGTCTGCTCGCGAAGGAAAATATGCCGTTGTGAAATTACCTTCCGGAGAATCGAGAATGGTGCTTACCACTTGTCGTGCCACTGTTGGTGCTGTTGGTAACTCCGACCATGCCCTCGAACAATCGGGTAAAGCAGGTCGCAGCCGATGGCTGGGACGACGTCCGCGCGTTCGTGGGGTTGTTATGAACCCAGTCGATCATCCCATGGGTGGTGGTGAAGGTCGCGCCTCTGGCGGGCATCCCCGTTCCAGAAAAGGGCTCCTTGCAAAAGGCTACAAAACACGTAACCTCAAGAAGTCCTCTTCTAAGTACATTCTCGAAAGAAGGAAAAAGTAACCGGTTAATTTTGAATTGAATTATGAGCAGATCGTTAAAAAAAGGACCCTACATTCATTATAAGCTGGATCGTAAAGTTTCAGATATGAATGAATCCGGCAAGAAGTCGGTCATTAAGACCTGGGCCCGTGCATCAATCATTGCCCCGGAATTTGTGGGGCATACCATAGCGGTTCATAACGGGAACAAATTTATCCCCGTTTATATCACCGAAAATATGGTAGGACATAAATTGGGCGAGTTTGCTCCCACGCGTACCTTCCGGGGTCACGCCGGGAACAAGAAAAGATAGTCGCCCGGAAGTTCTAATTAATTAATCACATGTGAAAATGGGTGCAAAAAAGAGAATAAGAGCAGAAAAAATAAAGGAAGCCAGGAAACAGGAATATGTGGCCCGGCTCCGCAATGTGCCGACTTCTCCCCGAAAAATGAGGCTTGTTGCTGATATGGTACGGGGAATGGAAGTGAATCAGGCACTTGACGTCCTGAAGTTTTCCACCAAGGAGGCCTCCCGTCGTGTTGAGAAACTTTTGTTGTCAGCCATCGCCAACTGGAAAGAAAAGAATGAGGACGTCCGTCTGGAAGACGCCAATCTCTATGTGAAAGAGATTTATGTGGACTCGGCCCGTATTTTGAAAAGGTTGAGGCCGGCCCCCCAGGGACGCGCACACCGCATTCGAAAAAGGTCGAACCACGTGACGATCAAGGTTGACAGTAAGTTAGAAAATCAAGAAAATTAAATTGAGCTAGATGGGACAAAAAGTAAATCCAATAAGTAACAGGTTGGGAATCATCCGCGGATGGGACTCCAATTGGTTCGGCGGGAAAGATTACGGCGATAAGCTGTTGGAGGACTCCAGGCTTCGTAAATACCTCAATGCTCGTCTGGCCAAAGCCAGTGTTTCGCGAATTGTTATTGAGCGTACGCTTAAGCTCGTGACCATTACCGTATATACTGCCCGGCCAGGGATTATTATCGGTAAAGGCGGACAAGAGGTTGACAAACTGAAAGAGGAGTTGAAAAAGATCACCGACAAGGAAGTACAGATCAATATTTTTGAAGTAAAACGTCCTGAAATGGATGCCCTGATCGTGGCCAATAACATTGCGCGACAGCTTGAAGGCCGAATAGCCTATCGCCGTGCAACCAAAATGGCTATAGCCTCGACCATGCGGATGGGAGCTGAGGGGATTAAGATCCAGGTATCCGGGCGTTTGAACGGTGCTGAAATGGCCCGTTCAGAAATGTACAAGGAAGGCCGTACACCCCTTCATACTTTCCGTGCCGATATTGATTTTGCCAAAGCTGAGGCCCTTACCAAAACCGGGTTGATCGGTATCAAAGTCTGGATTTGTAAAGGCGAGATATACGGCAAACCCGATCTTTCACCCAGTTTTAATGTGAAAGAGACCGGTGGTGGCCGCGGCAAAGGCGGATTCAAAAAGAGAAGAAAGTAGTCATCCGTTAACCTTTAATTGACAGTAACGATGTTACAACCGAAAAAAGTAAAATACAGGAGACAACAAAAGGGAAGGATGAAGGGCAATGCCCAGAGAGGGCATGAGCTGGCATTCGGCTCTTTTGGAATCAAATCACTGCAAACCAAATGGATTACAGGGCGTCAGATTGAGGCCGCCCGTATTGCAGTGACACGTTATATGCAACGTCAGGGTCAGATCTGGATTCGTATCTTCCCCGATAAACCCATTACCAAGAAACCTGCAGAGGTGAGAATGGGTAAAGGTAAAGGTAGTCCCGAAGGATTTGTGGCCCCCGTGACTCCGGGACGCATGCTTATTGAATGCGACGGCGTTTCTTTCGACGTGGCCAAGGAAGCCCTGCGCCTGGCCGCGCAGAAGTTGCCCGTTACAACCAAGTTTGTGGTGAGACGGGATTTTGTTGAATCTTCAAATGATTAATAAGGTATGAAAAGTTCAGAAATTAAAGAGATGACGCCCCAGGAGATTGAGGAGCGTGTCGATACTTTAAGTCAGGAGCTGGTTCGCATGAAGCTCAATCATACCATTTCTCCCCTGGAGAATCCGATGAAGATCAAGCAAACCCGCCGGGACATCGCACGCATGAAAACAATTCTGCGTCAGAAGCAATTAAATGAAAAACAGTAGGTAGATGGAAACCAGAAATCTTAGAAAAGAAAGAACAGGTGTTGTGGTGAGCGACAAAATGGAGAAGTCCATCGTTGTTGCCGTCGTGATCCGTGAGAAGCACCCCATTTACGGGAAATTCATGAAGAAGACCAAGAAGTTTCACGCACACGATGAGGAAAACACCTGCAATATCGGGGACTCAGTCCGAATAATGGAAACCCGCCCCCTGAGCAAAACCAAACGTTGGAGATTAGTTGAAATCCTTGAAAGAGCTAAGTAATCATGATACAGAAAGAATCCAGACTTAATGTTGCCGACAATAGCGGTGCCAGAGAGGTACTCTGTATCCGTGTGCTGGGGGGCACCGGTCGCAGATACGCTTCAGTGGGCGACCGGATTGTGGTGACTGTCAAAAGTGCCCTGCCTTCGAGCGATTTGAAAAAGGGAACCGTCAGCAAAGCGGTGGTCGTTCGTACCAAAAAAGAAGTTAGGCGCGCCGACGGCTCTTATATCCGTTTCGACGATAACGCTTGTGTACTTATCAACAATTTGGGCGAAATGCGGGGTACCCGTATTTTCGGACCAATCCCCAGGGAACTTCGCGATGGGTACATGAAAATTGTCTCACTGGCGCCTGAAGTGCTTTAAATTAATAAAGAGTTAAGATCATGGGAAAATTACATATTAAAAAAGGTGACATCGTCGTTGTAAATGCCGGTGTCTACAGAGGACAAGAAGGACGAGTCCTGGAGGTCTTTCCCGAAAAAAAGCGCGCCATTGTGGAAGGGGTGAATATGGTAAGTAAACATACCAAGCCCAATTCGGAAAACCCACAGGGTGGTATCGCCAAAAAGGAAGCCCCCGTGCATATTTCCAATCTCAACCTGAAGGACCCCTCCTCAGGTCAGGCAACCCGTATCGGTCGCAAATTGAACGATCAGGGAAAATTGGTTCGTTATTCAAAAAAATCAGGAGAGGAGATCTAGTAATGAGCTATACACCAACATTAGAAAATCAATACAAGGAGCAAATTGTACCGGCACTCATGAAAGAGTTCGGGTACAGTACTGTAATGCAGGTTCCCAAGTTGGAGAAGATCGTGATTAACCAGGGTGTGGGAGATGCTGTGGCCGATAAGAAGCTGATCGATACCTCAGTTAAGGAATTGACCCTTATTACAGGGCAACAGGCAGTAGCCTGTTATTCCAAAAAAGACATCTCCAACTTTAAACTGCGGAAGAAAATGCCCATCGGCGCCCGGGTAACTTTGCGCCGCGATAAAATGTACGAATTTCTCGAAAGACTCATTAGGGTTTCGCTGCCACGTATCCGCGACTTCAAAGGAGTGAACAGCAAACTCGATGGACGGGGAAATTACACAATGGGTGTAGAGGAACAGATTATTTTTCCTGAAATTAATATTGATTCGGTGAACAAAATTATGGGGATGAATATTACCTTTGTCACCTCAGGAAAAAACGATGAAGAAGCGTATGCATTGTTACGCGAATTCGGGTTACCTTTTAAAAACCTCAAAAATAATTAATTAATATGGCAAAAGAATCCATGAAGGCCCGTGACAGAAAACGGGACAAACTTATTGCCAAATACGCAGAAAAAAGAGCCCGGCTCAAAGCTGAAGGTGATTATGAAGCCTTACAGAAGTTGCCAAGGAACGGCTCATCCGTAAGACAGCATAACCGGTGCAAAATTACCGGACGTCCCAAGGGGTATATGCGTCAATTTGGTGTTAGCAGGATTACTTTTCGTGAACTGGCCTCCACCGGACAAATTCCCGGAGTTAAAAAAGCCAGTTGGTAAGGAGAGTAAGTGTTAAATATTGTCCCGCTTGCGGGATCAATTTAAACTTAAGAAGATGACAGATCCAATAGCAGATTACCTGACGCGGGTCAGGAATGCCATTATGGCAAAACATAAGGTTGTTGAGGTGCCAGCCTCCAATCTGAAAAAGGAGATGACCAAGATCTTATACGATAAAGGTTTTATCCTTAATTACAAAATTATGGAAGACGGGAAGCAGGGCCTTATCAAAATGGCTCTTAAATATGATCCCGCTACCAAAGAGCCCGCTATTCAAGCCTTGAAAAGAGTTTCGAGTCCCGGTTTGAGAAAATATACCGGTTACCGGAATGTGCCACGTGTTTTGAATGGATTGGGAATCGCGATTATATCCACTTCCAAAGGGGTCATGTCCGATAAGGAGGCCCGGAATGAAAAAGTGGGTGGTGAAGTTTTGTGTTACGTATATTAAAAAGGAGGTTTAGTTATGTCAAGAATAGGAATATTACCAATCAGCATACCTTCCGGAGTTAACGTAACGGTAAAGGAAGACGTGGTTACTGTTAAAGGACCCAAAGGCGAACTTCACCAGGACATCAATCCCAATATGATCGTTGAAGTTAATGAAGGAAATATTGAAGTGAAAAGGCCCTCAGATGAGAAAAAGTACAAAGCTATGCACGGCTTGTACCGGTCATTGATCAACAATATGGTGACAGGTGTTTCCGAAGGTTTCAGACAGCAACTCGAATTGGTTGGTGTCGGTTACCGGGCCCAGAATTCCGGGCAGGTACTGGAACTTTCACTGGGATATTCACACCCCATTCATATTGAGTTGCCCCCGGAAGTAAAAGTGGAGGCTAAGACCGACCGGAAAAGCAATCCGGTGATCACCCTGGAATCGGCTGATAAGCAATTGCTTGGGCAAGTATGCGCCAAATTGCGTGCATTGCGCAAACCTGAACCATACAAAGGTAAAGGTGTTCGGTTTATGGGTGAAGAAATCCGCCGTAAGGCCGGTAAGAGTGCTAAGGTTTAATCTGAGTAAACAAGTTATTTGATATGGCTTTTTCAAAACTAAATAGACGACTAAAAATTAAAAAACGGGTCCGGAAAAATATTTCCGGAACCGGCGATAAGCCCAGAATGTCGGTTTACCGAAGCAACAAACAGATTTCTGTGCAGTTGATCGACGACAAAAAGGGGAATACCCTGGTGGCCGCCTCGTCTCTCGTCAAAGACATTGCGTCACAAAATGGCAATAAGAGCGAAAAAGCGGCCATGGTTGGTAAGCTGATTGCCGAAAGGGCCCAAAAGGCCGGCATCGAGAATGTTGTTTTCGACCGGAACGGGTATTTGTATCATGGTAGAGTTAAACAATTGGCCGAAGCTGCAAGAGAGGCCGGTCTTAAATTCTAAACATTATGGCTGGAAATACAAAAAAAGTTAGGAATAATAACGATCTCGATCTTAAAGACCGCCTGGTAGCCATTAACCGTGTTACCAAAGTAACCAAAGGTGGACGGACGTTCAGCTTCTCTGCCATTGTGGTTGTAGGAGATGAGCAGGGCGTTGTAGGCTGGGGACTCGGTAAGGCCAATGAGGTGACAACCGCCATTGCCAAGGCTGTAGAAGCTGCCAAGAAAAATCTTGTACGTGTTCCCGTTCTCAACGGTACCATTCCGCATGAACAGATCACCAAATTTGGTGGGGCACATATCTTTATGAAGCCTGCTTCACATGGTACCGGACTCGTTGCAGGAGGTGCTATGCGTGCTGTGCTGGAGAGCGCAGGTGTAACCGATGTATTGGCCAAATCGAAAGGTTCCGCCAATCCTCACAATCTTGTGAAGGCTACCATCAATGCCCTCTGTGAAATGCGTGATGCCCGAATGGTGGCACAGCAAAGGGGTGTGACCCTGGACAAAGTTTTTAACGGATAAAACACTTTACAAATGGCTAAGATTAAAGTGACCCAGGTCAAAAGCCGCATCAGGTGCGATCAAAGACAAAAACGCACCCTCGATGCCCTCGGCCTGAAGAGACTCAATCGTACCGTAGAACATGAGGATACCCCCAATATTCTTGGTATGATCCAAAAAGTTAAACACCTTGTGAGTGTTGAAAAATAAATTGGTTTAACGTTTTTATCGATATAGATCATGGAATTAAATAATCTTAAACCAGCAAAAGGTTCGACCCATTCTAAAAGACGCCGTGGACGCGGCCCCGGGTCCGGTATGGGTGGCACTGCCACACGCGGACATAAAGGAGCCAAATCGCGTTCCGGGTACTCCAAGAAGATTGGTTTTGAAGGTGGACAGATGCCTTTGCAGAGACGTGTGCCCAAATATGGGTTCAAAAACCGAAACCGGACTGAGTATAAATCCATCAATGTTCGTACGCTTCAGCAATTGGTTGAAAAACTGAGTCTGGAGGAGGTCACCCCGGAAGTACTTCAATCCGCAGGATTGATCGGAAAGCGCGATCTTGTTAAAATTCTGGGCGATGGTGAACTTAAAGCTAAGGTAACGGTTAAAGCACATGCTTTCTCAAAGTCTGCTAAAGAAGCCATAGAAGCCGTCCAGGGAACTGCTGAAACAATATAGACCATCCAGGCCCTCACCGATTTTAAAGAAGTGGGGGCCCTTGTTTGTCTGGTAATATAGAAAATTACACTCATGAAGTTTATAGAAACTATCCGAAATATCTGGAAGATAGAAGATCTAAGGGCCAGAATTCTGACCACGCTCGGTTTTATTTTGATTTATCGCCTTGGGTCATTTGTTGTTCTTCCCGGTATTGATCCAAACCAACTGGCCAATCTTGAGGCCCAAACCAGCAGTGGTGTTCTCGGCCTGTTGAACATGTTTTCAGGGGGTGCGTTTTCTAATGCATCCATTTTTGCGCTTGGTATTATGCCCTATATCTCTGCATCTATTGTTGTGCAGTTGTTGGGGATTGCCATTCCTTATTTTCAACGCCTTCAGCGTGAAGGTGAAAGCGGCAGACGCCGTATCAACCAGATCACACGTTATCTTACTGTGATCATTCTTTTGTTTCAGGCCCCTGGCTATATTGCTAACCTTCATGCTCAGTTGCCCGATACGGCCTTTGCTACTTCGGGATGGGGATTTACGGTGACTTCAACCATTATTCTCACTGCAGGTTCTATGTTTGTGATGTGGTTGGGTGAGCGGATCACAGACAAAGGTATTGGCAATGGTATTTCCCTGCTGATCATGATCGGTATTATTGCCCAGTTGC
The DNA here is from genome assembly GCA_046483585.1 of Marinilabilia sp. Lineage (GTDB taxonomy): Bacteria > Bacteroidota > Bacteroidia > Bacteroidales > Marinilabiliaceae > Marinilabilia. Next base: position 2,601 of record JAWOCV010000070.1, on the reverse strand, counting down.
CATTTGCCCTTATAGCCGAGTTTGTTTCCAGACTCGAAGAGGGAGGAGGCCTGGTCATGTTGCTGATCGAATTTGTTGTGTTGTTCTTTGTCTTTGCAGGTACTATTTTGCTGGTTCAGGGAACAAGACGGGTTCCGGTTCAGTATGCCAAGCGGATCGTTGGAAACAAACAATATGGGGGTGTTCGTCAGTATATTCCCCTTAAAGTGAATGCTGCGGGTGTGATGCCGATCATTTTTGCCCAGGCCATCATGTTCATTCCCATAACGCTTGCCGGATTTGCCGACAGTGAAGCTGCGACCGGTATTTCTGCTGTTTTTTCTGACTTTACAGGGTTCTGGTATAATTTCACCTTTGCTACGCTGATCATCGTATTTACATATTTCTATACGGCTATTACCATTAATCCGCAGCAGATGGCTGAGGATATGAAACGTAACGGTGGTTTTATACCAGGGGTTAAGCCGGGCAAAAAGACTATGGAATTTCTGGATTCGGTCATGTCAAAGATTACTTTGCCGGGATCTATTTTCCTTGCTCTTGTAGCCATTCTTCCCGCCTTTGCCATGTTAGCAGGAGTAGATCAGTCGTTTGCTCAGTTTTATGGGGGAACGTCCCTGCTGATCCTTGTAGGTGTTGTGCTGGATACGTTGCAGCAGATCGAGAGTCATTTGCTTATGCGGCATTATGACGGACTGATGAAATCGGGACGGATTAAAGGAAGAAGTGGTGGTGGAGCTGCCATATATTAAAAGAAGGGCTGTTTGAGAGGATGATTTATTTTAAGACTAAAGAGGAGATTGAACTTCTTCGTGAGAGTAACATGCTGGTGGCCAAAACCCATGGTGAAATAGCCAAATGGGTTGCACCGGGTGTTACGACAATGAAGCTGGATCAAATTGCGGAAGAGTTTATTCGTGATCATGGCGGTGTTCCTGCATTCCTGAATTACCAGGGATTCCCGAATTCTCTGTGCACTTCTGTGAATGATCAGGTTGTGCACGGTATCCCGAATAAAACACCCCTTAAAGATGGTGATATTGTTTCTGTTGATTGTGGTGTGTTGCTTAACGGATATTATGGTGATTCGGCTTATACCTATGGCATAGGTGATGTTTCATCTGATGCTGCCAGTCTTATGGAGGTGACAAGGGCTTCCCTTTATAAAGGGATCGAGCAGGCTGTAGAAGGAAAAAGGATCGGTGACATTGGATATGCCGTTCAAACGCATGCCGAAAGTCATGGTTATTCAGTCGTTCGCGAGATGGTCGGGCACGGAGTTGGGAAAAGTCTTCATGAATCACCCGAGATCCCCAACTACGGACGTCGTGGCAACGGGCCCAAGTTAAAAGAAGGCATGGTCATAGCCATTGAGCCTATGATCAATCTTGGTAAGCGACATATTTTTCAGGAAGCCGATGGTTGGACCATCCGGACAAAAGACAGGAAAGTTTCTGCCCATTTTGAGCATACAGTTTCGGTCGGAAAAAATGAAGCAGATATCTTATCCAGTTTTAAATTTGTAGAAGAAGTATTACATTTGCAGTCTGAAAAATAAAAAGATACATTAGCGTATGGCAAAGCAAGCTTCTATAGAACAAGACGGAACTATTGTCGAAGCACTCTCTAATGCCATGTTTCGTGTGGAATTAGAGAACGGGCATGTCATAACAGCCCACATTTCCGGTAAGATGCGAATGCATTATATCAAAATTTTGCCGGGCGACCGGGTTAAGGTGGAAATGTCGCCTTACGACCTGACCAAAGGAAGAATCAGTTACAGATACAAATAATTTCAAAGCGATAAAGAAATGAAGGTAAAAGCATCCATTAAAAAGCGTAGTGCCGATTGTAAGATCGTTCGGCGCAAGGGTCGCTTGTATGTGATCAATAAGAAAAATCCGAAATTTAAACAACGTCAAGGATAAAATTTACGAATATGGCAAGAATTGCAGGAGTTGATATTCCTACACACAAAAGAGGTGAAGTAGCTTTGACTTACATTTTCGGAATAGGGCAGAGCACTGCCGGTCGGGTTCTTGACCAGGCTGGTGTTAGCCGTCATACCAAGGTCAAAGACTGGACTGATGAGCAGCTGACGAAAATTCGTGAGATTATAAGCTCCAACATAACCACTGAAGGAGAGCTCAGGTCTCAGGTACAGCTCAATATTAAACGTTTGATGGACATTGGGTGTTACCGTGGCATTCGTCACCGGATCGGACTGCCTGTAAATGGTCAGTCAACCAAAAACAATGCCCGTACCCGTAAGGGTAAGAAGAAAACTGTTGCTAACAAGAAGAAATAATTAAGTGAATTATGGCAAAAAAGACGGGAAGTCAAAGAAAAAAGGTTGTTAAGGTCGAAGCTGTGGGACAAGCCCATGTTCATTCCTCTTTTAACAACATCATTGTCTCTCTGACCAATAACAACGGTCAGGTCATCTCGTGGTCCAGTGCCGGGAAAATGGGGTTCCGTGGTTCCAAGAAGAACACACCTTATGCAGCACAAACGGCTGCCAGTGATTGTGCCAAAGTAGCACACGACCTGGGACTGAGAAAAGTGAAGGTATATGTTAAAGGGCCTGGGAACGGCAGGGAA
>JAWOCV010000052.1:0-55226 GCA_046483585.1 Marinilabilia sp. | reverse complement strand
GCCACGATCTGTGGACTGGCGCGCGCCAATCTCAAGGATATCGACCGCTGCTGGGACGCGGTGCGGCACGCGAAAAGCCCGCGCATCCACATTCAATAGTCTGTTAAGCTTTTGCAAGAGACTTTAACTCAATTTCAAATGCCAGCAACCATCTTTGTGTTAAAATGTAGAACTTCAATATTATACAGGTTTTTTATCTCAATAGATCGTTAGATTTTTAGATTTAAGATTTAAGATGAATCATATGATGTTGATAATCCGTATTTTAACACAAAGAATGCTTCGATTTTAAACAATTGAATAACAAATACTTACAAAAGTTTAACGGACTATTGTTATCTAACAAAATATGTAAACAACCGAAATTCAATCATATACATTTTTGTTAGTTCTTTGGTTATGTCGCAAATGAGAGAGCAACTTTTCCTTCCAACTTCGAGCTTCGAGCTTTCAGCTATGTAAAACAAATTTCCCAAATTCAAACACCTAACAGCCAGTTAGCTCTTAGCTGTTAGCTCTTAGGACAAAAGCCTCCGGCTTTTTTTAGCTAGAAGCTTCCAGCTACTCAAAATAATTGTCCCAAATTAAACACCTAAGAGCCAAGAGCTACGAGCTAAAAGCTTTGAGCTTCGAGCTTCGAGCTTCGAGCTTTGAGCTATGTAAAACAAATTTCCCAAATTCAAACACCTAACAGCCAGTTAGCTCTTAGGACAAAAGCCTCCGGCTTTTTTTAGCTAAAAGCTTCCAGCTACTCAAAATAATTGTCCCAAATTAAACACCTAAGAGCCAAGAGCTACGAGCTAACAGCTTTGAGCTTCGAGCTACTACTGACTCTGCGACTGAGCTACTAACTTCTAACTTCCAGCTACAAAGAGCTTTCTGCCTTATAACTCTGCGACGAAAATGCCTACATCTAATAAATAAAAATCAAACGATCTATTTTCAATTTGCTTTTTAACAATTATTGTACCATTTATTAAAGTCAAACCGGGCGGAGAGAAACCTGGGGCTGGCTTTAATTTCCCCTTTGCCCGGAGTTGAAAATATTTCAGCCGGCCTCTTATCCCTTCTTCGCATAAAGTTGCCACCACGGAGTGCCAGGTGATGCATGGTGTTCATAATGGTAACCGAAAAACCAGCAGGCCAGAAAGGCCAGTAAATGATTTCGCTTCATGGTACGCGAGCGGTATGGTCTCATTTCCTGGAGATGGGGCTGCCTGTGTGGGGCAAACACTCCAAAATAAAACATCTGAAAGGTGGACAGAAAGGCGGGAACGATCCATAAGAGGATCAGGCGTGCTTCCGAAAACCAGATCAGGAGAATATTAAATAAGGCGGCCATGATGAGGATCTGCCATATGGTGACGTAACGCCACATAAAGGTAAAATACCACACAAAAAAATTGCCCGAACGCGTGCAGTAATCCGGGTCTTCTTCAGTCGCCGGGGTCTCATGATGTTTCCGGTGGTTCTTTTTGAGTTTTTTGAACGATAAACCTGCATAAAGAAAACTGGCAATGGTTCCGGTTAACCGGTTGGTTGTGGCGTGACCAGGCTTTATGGTGCCGTGCATGCCGTCGTGTCCGGTAATGAATAATCCTGTGAATAAATGCCCCTGGATCAGAATGTGAAGATACATCCATGAATTAAATGCCGATACTTCAACAGAGGTGAGTATGTAAATGAGATGGGCCAGCCAGATTAAAATAACAGAAATGGCGATTATCAGGCCTTTGGTACTTTTTTGATCGTTCATGGTAAGTTTCAATAGTTCGTTAAACTTTTGTAATACCTTGTATTTCAATTATTTAAATTTCGACGTTTCTCGGGTTAAATCACGATATATCAGTGTTGTACGAATTTTCTTACCTGTCTGCCGTTTTCTTATTACAATCCTGCTATATAAAACAAACTTTGGTTTGTACAACAAGTCTCATTTTTCATAAACCGCCAGGCAGGCATCTTACATCTAATAATCTAACGATCTATTGAAGTTTAATATCTCATATAAAAACAGCATACGGAAATTAGTGGATCAACTCCGGTACGCCAAAGTTATCTGTTTTTTTCAGAAATGCATTTCCGGTGTTCGTTAGTGAACACACCTTTGTCGCATCTCCGAACACAACGAAAGCCTTTTCAGTTGGATCAAAGGCGATATAAGTGACTGTAAAACAATGTTAAGGCAGTTTTGGTATAAGCATTGATAAGACTATGGCAACAACGGAATAATAAACCAAAACAGGAGGACATAACCATGAAAACTTCAGCCATTTGTACTTTGATCGCCATTACCCTGACCATTACCCTGAATGCAGCCTATGCCAACGACAGTGAAGGCAAACCCAAAAAAGAGACCGGGGTCACCCTGGAAAGTTCTTTCCTTGCTTCTCTTGATATCATAGAGGAAGAAGTGATGGAAGTTTCTGATTGGATGTTCGATGTAGAGGCTTTTGAAGCCGATTATGAAACGATCGAAATTGATGAAACCTGGATGTTCGATGTTGAAGCCTTCCGGTGTGAGGAAGAGTATGTTGAGGTTGAGGATTGGATGTTTGATGTCACAGCATTTGAAGCCCCCAGCTTTGTTCTTGAACAATGGATGCTTGACGAGATCTTTTTTGAAGAAGAAGAAGTAAGCGAAATCGATGAAACCTGGATGTTCGATGTTGAAGCCTTCCGGTGTGAGGAAGAGTATATTGAAGTTGAGGATTGGATGTTTGACGTTGAAGCTTTTCGTCAATAACACAAACGATCTGTTTTAAAGACCTATGGAGCATTGAAGGAGATGCAGAACTTTTGGTCCGGTGGCCATGCCACAGACCAAAAAAGGCCGGCAAAAATTTGCCGGCCTTTTTTGTGGTGCCACCCGGAATCGAACCAGGGACACACGGATTTTCAGTCCGTTGCTCTACCAACTGAGCTATGGCACCATTGTGCTATTTTTATTTATTTTAATTGGCATAAAAATAACGAAAAAACCAATTCAATCAATAACCCTTTTTCTCTTTGTAAGCATTCCAAACAATTATGAAATGCTCTTTTTTACTATGAAGACAGGCTCAATTAAATTCAACCAACTTCGTGGTGCCACCCGGAATCGAACCAGGGACACACGGATTTTCAGTCCGTTGCTCTACCAACTGAGCTATGGCACCCTCGCAAAAGCGGTTGCAAATATACGGAAAGATTTTTTTTAACAAAACCATCCATGTGAAATTCCCGGCCCTTTTTAAAGATTCAACATGATATTCCCTGAGGTTTAGTTATTTTTGCGGTCAAATTTTTTTGAAAGAGATGGATCTATTCACACATACACTCTCCAACGGCATTCGACTGGTACATCACCGTGTGGCATCGCCGGTTGGACATTGTGGCCTGCTCATCAATACCGGTTCTCGCGACGAGAATGCGGATGAACATGGCATGGCACATTTCATTGAGCATATCATCTTCAAGGGAACACAGAAACGCAAGACCTGGCATGTCCTGAGCCGCCTGGATGACGTGGGTGGCGAGCTCAATGCCTATACGTCCAAGGAAGAGACGGCCATTTATGCATCATTCCTTTTACAGGATTCCGAGCGGGCTCTTGAACTTTTGCATGACATTACTTTTCATTCGGTGTTCCCCGAGAAGGAGATGAAGAAAGAGAAGGAGGTGATCATCGATGAGATCAATTCCTATAAGGACAATCCTGCCGAGCTGATTCTTGATGATTTCGAGGAGCTGGTTTTCAACGATGGTCCGATGGGCCACAACATTCTGGGAACTGCGGACACCATCAAAAAATTCAAAAGGGAGGATGTTCTGAAATTTATTCGAAACAATTATCATACCGACCAGATGGTCCTCTGCATGGTGGGGGATTTGGAGCCAAAGCAATTTCTGAAGATGGCTGAAAAATATTTCGGTGAAGAGACTCCCAACTACCGTCAATCCAAACGGCCGGACACACCCGGGTATCATCCGGCTACTGTCAGGAAAGAGCTTGATACGTTCCAGAGCCATATTTCCATAGGCAATATTGCATACGATCTGGAAGATCCGAGACGTCTCGGCCTTTCATTGCTTAACAATCTTCTGGGAGGCCCGGGGATGAACAGCCGCCTCAATATGGCTCTCCGGGAGAAAAACGGGATTGCCTATAACATCGAATCCATCTATACCCCTTATTACAAAACCGGTGTCTTCAGCATCTATTTTGGTACCGACAGTCACAACATCGACCGGAGCCTGCGGATAGCCCGCCGGGAAATGGCCCGCCTTCGTAATCAGAAGCTGGGAAACATGCAGCTCCACAAAGCCCGCAGGCAACTGAAGGGGCAGATCACCATATCTGCTGAAAATCGCGAAAACCTGATGCTCAACATCGGGAAAAGTTTTTTGCTTTATAATAAGGTGGAAACGCTGGCGGACATTTATCGCAAGATCGACAACCTGACAGCTTCAGATCTGCTCGATATTGCCAATGAAATATTCGACGAACAAAAACTCTCATATCTCATTTATGAGCAGTCATGACTCCCATAACGGAAACCGTTCCGACAGACTGAATGAATACATCGAGGCACATGCCATGCCCGAAGATGATTTGTTGTACGATCTGCGGCGGCAGACCAATCTTAAGATGCTGCGCCCGCGGATGATATCAGGGCCTGTGCAGGGCCAGTTACTTACCATGCTTTGCCGGATGATCAAGCCGCTGTCCGTTCTTGAGATCGGCACCTTCACCGGCTATTCGGCCATTTGCATGGCCCGCGGCATGGCACCCGGAGCGAAGCTTCACACCATTGAGCGCGATGATGAGCTGAAACCCTTTATTCGCCATTATCTGGACAAGGCAGACCCGGAAAAGAAGATTGTTCTCCATATCGGAGACGCCCTTCAGATCATTGATCGGCTCGGGACCACATTCGACCTGGTATTCATCGATGGCGATAAACGGGAATACCCGGCCTATTACAAAGCCGTTTTGCCTAAAATGAATCCGGGGGCCACAATCATTGCCGATAATATTCTTTGGAATGGGAAAGTGGTTGAACCTTTGCAGCCCGGCGACGATTATACGGAGGGGATTCTTAAATTCAATGAAATGGTAAAAGATGATCCCCGGACCGAGCAGGTCATACTCCCTTTGCGTGACGGGTTGATGATGATCAGAGTGAAATAGTAAGGGTTTCTGAAATCGCGAAAATGGCTTTGAACTTTTAGCTGAGGTCTCTGTTTGCTCTATGAACCGGTTGAACTTTTGACCAAAAGAGGTGTTTCCGGCTCCCGTGTTTGAGCTTCTTTGCTTCGATCCCTGCAAAACTTGCGATCGACGGTGGAAACGAGTGGTGCCTTTATAATGGTTGACAGTTCATTAGTATGAAATGACAATAGTCGTTGAACTTTTACCAGAATTTCAAAACCAGATATTTATGTTTTTAAGATTCATTGTGATAAAATACAGCTTCTCAATATTGTACAATTCATCTTAAATCTAAAAATCTACCGATCTATAAAAATTAATCCGGGATAAGTTATTGGTGTGATGGAATCTGCCTGACGTTTTCTTGAAAAGCATCTGTTTTCTCAAAAGAATTTTCATCAGGGCACAGAAACTGCTTTTCAATAAGCCGCAAGGCAGATCCGCACGATTGAGTTTTAAAAATGCCCTTATTGTGGCAAACTTTTTCATGCTCGTTTTATCATCAAAAAAAATTTTTTTATGAAGAAAATAGCCATCGTATACGGATCATCCGTTGGGAATACAAGATTTGTTGCAGAAAAGATCCATGCCCGTTTTCCGGAGGCCGATCTCATTCCGGCCGAAACGGCAGATCTTAAAGCTCTCGGAGAGTACGACGTTTTGATTATGGGCACTTCAACCTGGGGCGTAGGACAGCTTCAGGATGATTTTGAGACTTTTGTGGAGAATTTTGTTACGCTTGACCTGTCCGGGAAGACCATTGCTCTTTTTGGTTTGGGAGATCAGCAAACTTATCCCGACACATTCTGCAATGGCATGGGCAAATTATATGAAGCCCTTGAAGATCAAAAGCCAAATTTTATCGGGCAATGGCCGGACGATGATTACGATTACAGCCAGTCAATAGCCGTTAAAGATGGGATGTTTGTAGGGCTCGCCCTGGATGAAGACAACGAACCTGATTTAACCGATAGCCGGATAGAGGCCTGGAGTGAAGTGGTGAAGAAGGCAATAGATGAATCAGCATAAGAGAGAAAGATACCCGGGCATTTGTTAAGTGTCTATTCTTCATCACCGGACACTTTCCGGTTTTCCACCCGAAGGCGGTCCAGATCCTTTTTCTCAAAGAGGGTGGGATAATCTTCCATGAACTGGTCCATAACAGTTCGCATGACCGATTCACGCATAAAGCGGGATTTATTCTTCACTTTGTAGCGTTTGCAGTATACTTCAAAAGCTTCTAGTTCCTTGTCATTCATGCGGAACTCGGCTTTGTGCTTTCGTTTGAAAGAATCTTCCCGCTGTTTTTTCTTGTATATGTTGTCGTCTTTGGCTTTTTTGGCCATATCTTTAAACCCCCATTTTTGTGGATCCAAAAATAAATAAAAATTAGGAATTTACAATTGGGAATCTTTACGCTGTCAACCTTTGTCTACATTCTCTCGCTGATGTCAGGGAAAACAAATGGAGATGGCATAAATTCTCCGGATAATAGTGATTTTTTTTCTTTCCAAAGGAGTTCGAAGCCATTATCTGTGGATGACTTCGTCACAGAAAAGGTCTGTTTTTCAAGTCGTGGGAAAAGACGGCTTTATGGTTAATTAAAATACAGGGAATTGAACGCTTTAGGGTTTGAATGACATTGAAATACGCAAAAGAAAAATCTTTTGCAAAACAACGGTTTGAAGCACACAATAATCGAACATTTTAATCGATGAATTTACTAATATTTCAGAATTTATTATATTTGAGCCAGATAAGATAGTCAAAACATCGGATGAATTGGTCTGTCCATGGACAGACACGTGTTAACGAACACACTTTGTCCATTCAATAGACGGACACCAAATTAAGTATAAAAATTTTTTGAGAAATAAGGCCCTGCGCCTGAGAAGCCAGTATTATAGAGACAATGGATCTGAGCTGAGCGGATGTCCCTCTGTCAGGATTGTATTACCTTCAAAAACATCAAACAGATAATGACCCAAAAGAAACAAAATAAAAAAAAGTCCCCCAAAAAAAGTGAATTAATTAAGCAGGTAAAGCAGTTGTTTGCCGATAATCCTACCCGAACTTATAATTACAAACAAGCATCTGCCGAGTTAGGCCTAACCAAGAAACGGACCAGGCTTCTGGTGGAAGTGCTTCTCTTTGAGCTGAGCGAGGAAAATTACCTGACCGAAGTATCCACCGGCCGGTTTAAACTCCTGATGGATCCAGGAACTTATGTTGAAGGTGTTGTTCAGATGACCGCAAAGGGCACTGCTTATATTATTCCTGATGAAGGTGATGAGGATATTTTTGTTTCGCAGAGTAATCTTGGTCATGCCCTCAACGGCGACCGGGTGAAGGTCCTTCAGTATGCCCGGCGCCGGCGGCGTAAAGCTGAAGGAGAAGTCGTAGAGGTTCTGCAACGAAACCGGGACCAGTTTGTTGGGAACCTGGAAGTTTCGAAAGATTTTGCTTTTTTGGTGGCCGACTCGCGTGTCATGCATCACGACATTTTCATTCCGCCTCAAAAACTGAAGGGGGGCAAACAGGGACAAAAAGCTGTGGTGCGTATTACCGACTGGCCCGAAAAAGCCAAAAACCCCATCGGTGAAGTTATCGATATACTTGGTAACCCCGGCGAAAACAATGCAGAGATGCATGCCATCCTTGCCGAATTCAATCTTCCCTATAAATACCCTCCCAAAGTAGTAGATGCTGCCGAAAAAATTGATGGAAAAATAACCAGGCAGGAGATTAAAAAACGGAGGGATTTCAGAGATGTTCCCACTTTTACCATTGACCCGGCAGATGCGAAGGATTTTGATGATGCACTTTCTTTGAGGAAACTCAGCAACGGAAACTGGGAAGTAGGGATACACATTGCCGATGTGACCCATTTTGTGAAGCCGGATACACTCCTGGAGAAGGAGGCATTGGAAAGGGCGACATCCGTGTATCTTGTAGACCGTGTGGTGCCGATGCTTCCTGAACGGTTGAGCAACGATCTCTGTTCGCTCCGCCCTGATGAGGACAAACTTTGTTTTTCAGCTGTTTTTGAGATGGATGAAGAAGCTGTTGTTCATGACAGTTGGGTGGGCCGGACGGTCATTCACAGTAATCGCCGGTTCGATTATGACGAAGCACAGGAAGTTATTGAAACAGGAAAGGGTGATTTGAGAGATGAGCTTCATGCTTTGAATGAGCTGGCCAAAAAGCTCAGGGCTGTGCGCTTACGTGAGGGATCCATAGATTTTGAGCGGGTAGAAGTACAGTTTGAACTGGGTGATACAGGAAGACCTCTGAATGTTTTTTTCAAAGAGGCCAAAGATGCCAATAAACTGATTGAAGAATTCATGCTGCTGGCCAACAGACGTGTGGCTGAGATCATCGGACGCAATGAGTTGTTACCTCCAAAGAAACGCTCTCAAAAAGGAGGCAAGACATTTGTTTACCGCATTCACGACGAGCCCGATCCTGATAAATACGAAACATTCGGCCGTTTTGTGCGGAAACTGGGCCTTGAAGCCATGCCCAAAGGGGAAGAAACCCTCAGTCATTCTTTGAACCGTCTTCTCGATGAAGTCCATGGCAAAAAACAGCAAAATCTTATTGAGGTCCTTGCCATTCGTACCATGTCCAAAGCAAAATATTCAACCCATAACATTGGGCATTACGGGCTCGGATTTAAGTTCTATACCCATTTTACATCTCCCATCCGTCGCTATCCCGACATGATGGTGCACCGGCTTCTTCAGCGGTATCTTGACGGCGGACGATCGGCCCCCCAGGATAAATTCGAGGATATGTGTGACCACAGCACCAAGATGGAGATACTGGCTGCCGATGCAGAGCGTACTTCCATCAAATACAAACAGGTGGAATATATGAAAGACAAGGTCGGGGAGGTGTTTGACGGCATTATTTCCGGGGTTACCGAATGGGGATTCTTCGTTGAACTGGACGAGAACAAGTGTGAGGGAATGGTAGCCATTCGTGATCTTGACGATGATTTTTACCAGTTTGACGAGGAGAATTACTGTCTTGTGGGACGACGGAAAAACCATCGTTATCAGTTGGGAGATGCGGTGCAGATACAGATCGTTAAAGCCAATCTGGAAAAGCGACAACTTGATTTTGTACTGGCTTGATGGCCGGTTGCTTTTGATATCAGGCTTTTAATAACTTTAATTATAAGTACTATGAGCGACATTTTCAATTCAATGGTCTCCGGACAAGATAATGTCCGTAATGCCATCCTCAAATCGGCCCGGGAGCTTTTTGCCAGGTTCGGGTACCGCAAGACCACCATGGAAGACATAGCCCAGGCTCTCCGTAAAGGGAAAAGTTCTCTTTATTATTATTTTAAGAACAAGGAAGAGATCTTTCAGGCTGTCATTGAACTTGAGGCGGAGCTGCTCGAGCGCCGGTTGAGAGAAGTGGTGATCAGTGAATATTCTCCGCGTCAGAAGTTTCACGATTATGTGATCATCCGTATGGAAACACTGCGCGAACTCCAAAATTACCAGAGAGCCATGCGGGATGAGACCTACAGTGAATATCATTTTCTGGACGAGGTACGCGAGGAGTCCGACAGAGCAGAGCAGGAAATGTTGCGATCGATCATGGAGGAAGGCGTCATGAAAGAGGATTTTGATATTAAAAATCTGCGTTTGGCAGCCATTGGTGTCAGTACGGCCTTGAGAGGACTGGAACTGCCCTTATTCAGAGGAATTGATAATTTTGACGACTTCCGTTTACAACTTGATAATATTCTCAATATCCTGTTTTACGGCATATTGAAAAGGGAGAAATAAGAGAACATCTTCAGGTTTTCCTTTGATCGATTGACAGTAATATTGTGGATAATAAAGTTTTACGTGGTTTTTGGGCCGCTGTTGCAACAAGAGGTGATTCCGGCTTAAACTCTATTAAGAGGATTTTGTCCGAAATCAAACTGGCAGGATAATTGGTTTTCTTCATCTTTGCCCTATCTTTGCAGCCGTAAGTGGAGGGTCATTTTCAGCCTGGACTATTGACTTCGTCGAACTGCGTTTCATAAATTATTTCTTATGAAACGAGCATGGCAAAGGTTGTCACAACAGAATGTGTATAAATCATTGCATGCGAGCCTGCCTGGCGGGTTATGGAAAGGAAACATTCTGTCGTTTAGATGTTAAAATATTAATTCAAATGGATGCTTATATATAAAACGGCAGACAGGCCTGCCTGGCGGGTTATGAAAAAGGAACATTCTGGATTTTTGATGTTAAAACATTAAAATTAATGGTTCCATATACATAAAACGGCAGACAGGCCTGCCTGCCGGCTTATTAGAAGGCAGACCTTGTTTTCTTAGAAAGTTTCTTTTGAGAAAATTGATTCTTTTCGAGAAAACGTCAGGCAGGTTCCATCAGACCAATAACTTAGACAAATTTTATACTGATGAAACTTGCATGACCATTCAGGTCTCAAAAGAACATGTAAATGTTGATGAATGCAAGTTCCATTCGACCAAATACTTAAATAAATTATTTACGAATGAATAATCCGGGTTAGGAAAATTTCCACCGTATGGTTTTAATTTATGACCCGGGTACAACCGGACCATACGGTCACTTGCGTTTAAAATCGGGGTTGTAAGCTGTTTTAAAAAACCGGAAATATCATGCCTGTAAATATTCCTGATTCGTTGCCCGCCAAATCATTGCTTGAGGCGGAGAATGTATTTGTCATGGGGGAAAGCCGGGCGGTCACACAGGACATCAGACCGCTGCATATTCTCGTGCTCAATCTTATGCCATTAAAGATCAAGACGGAGACGCATTTGTTGAGGATGCTTTCGAATACTCCATTGCAGGTTGAAGTGGAGTTATTGGTGACCTCTTCTCACACCCCAAAGCATACTCCACAGGAGCACCTTATCAGCTTTTACAAAACTTTTGAGGAAGTAAAGAATAAGCATTACGATGGTTTGATCATCACGGGTGCCCCGGTCGAATTGCTCGATTTCGAGAAGGTCACGTATTGGCCGGAACTATGCCAAATTATGGAGTGGAGTAAGACCAACGTAACTTCGTCTTTGCACATCTGCTGGGGTGCTCAGGCCGGATTGTATTACCATTTCGGGGTTCCCAAGTATGAGCTTTCAGGCAAGTTGTTCGGCGTTTTTGAACATTTCGTAAACGATCCTCATGAGCCTTTGCTCCGTGGGTTTGATGATGTCTTCTGGGCACCACATTCCCGTTATACCGAAGTCCGTAGTTCTGATGTAGATCAGACAGATAATTTGATCCTGCTAAGTGATTCGGACAAAGCTGGTCCTTACCTCATATTGTCGCATGACCGCAAGCAGATCTTTCTCACCGGGCATCCCGAGTATGACAAATTTACACTGGGAGAGGAATATTATCGCGACCGGCAGCGTGGCCTGCAGATCGGCATGCCTCAAAATTATTTCAAAAATAACGATCCCACTCAAAAAGCATTGGTGAGATGGCGTAGCCACGCCCAACTGCTTTTTTCAAACTGGCTGAATTACTATGTTTATCAGTTGACGCCTTATGAATGGGGGTAGCAGATTTTTTGTTAAAAGGAGGAGTGTTGTACAAACAGTTGCTTTCCTGTCCGTAAATTCAGAAAAACCTGAACCGACACGATTCAGGCCATAAAATTTGTCTGTTTATCTATGAGCCCGGTCTAAAAAGCATCTTTATTGCCAAACTCTTCGTTGTTTGAAATTTTTGCATCCTCATTAACAATCAGTTAACTCCGGTACAAAAATTTAAAACGCCTCGATTTTGACAAAAATATACCTTTTTATACCGCACTCATCTATTGCCCCGGAAAAGATGTTTGCAAAAGAGCAAAAGAGGCATGAACGGAAGTCGTCTCTATTGGTGGTTACTTGAGGTTAAATGTAAAACGTCCGATATTGGCTCCGTCAGCAAAAATATCCGCTGTGTATTCTCCCGACATTAGTTCCCCCATGTCCACGTCGTAATAGATGCATATCTCGATGGCTTCCCCGCCGTATTCTACCTCCCGCATGGCTGTATAATTGATCTCCGAGTCTTCATACTCAAAAACGTTGTCGCGACTTTCCAGGAGGAGTTGTCCATCGGGGCGTTCAAGGCGAATGTAAAAAGATTTCATGCCTACCTGTGCCGTGGAATTCTTTTTCACGGTGAAGCAGATTTCAATTTTGTCAACCCTCCTGACTCGTGTTGTGCTGCGCCCTCTGGAGTTGAGAGCCTCGGCCTTCAGGTTTTCGGTCTCGAGGCGACTGGCAATTTCCACTTTTCCTTCAAGTTCCGATTTGGTGTTTTCCAGTTCCCGATAAGATGATTCTATCTGAGAGTATTGTTGCTGATATTCTACATTTTCGCGTTTCAACTCTTCGTTGATTTGGTTAAGACTATCTATCTGAGCTACGTAGCTTTTCAGTATACCCCTGAGGGTTGACAGTTCATTCCTGTATTCACGTATTTTGGCGGCATTGGTGGCCTTGAGAGTCTTGATCTCTTCAAGGAGGTGTTCTACTTTCTGGCGTTCTTCTTCCAGCATGGAATTGAGGGTGTCGCTGGTCGATTCCAGTGAATCATACCCCATGGCCAGCTCCTGGTATTCTTCAGTGAGTATTTCCTTCTCAACGGTCATTTCTTCTACGACCTCATTCATTTCCCTGTTTTGCAAGTAATAAAGTACAGCCAGGACAAGGATTGCAAGTCCCGCAACCCCCATTATGATATACCATTTCTTTTGACTGGAGGGATTATTGCTTTGGTTTGTTTGCATGGTTTTTGTTTCTCAAATGAACGGCAAATTTAAGAAGTTTCATCATTTTAGTCTAACTTTGCCCTGTTCTTTATTGAAAATAAAACGGCTGATGCAGAAAAAAATTTCCTTGTTCTTCATTTTTGTCTTGCTGCTCGTGGTTTTGTGGCAATGTGCCAATCAAGGTTACCCCGAAGGCGGACCACGGGATGAAACCCCACCGAAAATGGTGAATTCAGAACCTTCCCTGAATGCAAAGAATTTCGACGGGAATGAGGTTGTTATTGAGTTCAATGAGTTGATCGTACTTGAAGAGGCTATGCAAAAAGTTATTGTCTCCCCACCTTTAAACGAACAACCCACCATAACCGGACTCGGAAATAAGGTGACTGTTGGCTTTAATGAGGAATTGCAACCGGCTACAACTTATACCATTGATTTTGCGGATGCCATTCAGGACAATAATGAGGGCAACCCTCTGGAAGGTTTTACATTTTCCTTTTCTACCGGCGAAACCCAGGACAGCCTGCAGATTGCCGGTCACCTGCTTGAAGCAGATACTCATGAACCCGTTGAAGGGGCTTTGGTGATGGCCCATTCCAATCATGCCGATTCGGCTTTTACCGATATGGTTCCCCCGAGAGTGGCCAAAACCAACAGTGAAGGAAGGTTTACCATAAAAAATCTTGCGGAGGGAGAATACCGGGTGTTTGCTCTAGATGATGCCAACCGGAATTATCGTTTTGACCATCACCGGGAAAAGATCGCATGGCACCCCGAACTGATTGAACCCGATTTCGAATATCGGGAACGCGTCGACTCCCTGTTCAAGGATTCGGTAACACTCGATACGGTAATGATCACCGAAGAGCTTGTCTATTTGCCCGATAGTCTGAAGCTGTTCTTTTTTCAGGAAGATCACGAAGAGCAGTATCTGGATGATCATGAGCGACCTGAGCCTTATCGGATGGATCTCATTTTCAATCGTCCCCTTGAAGAAATGTTGGAGGTGGATCTTATTGATGCAAAACCGAAGAAAGAGGATTGGTTTATATATGAGCATTCGGCCAAACATGATTCCGTTTTGATATGGATTACCGACAGTGCAATCATCGATCAGGATTCGGTTACGATGGAGGCAACATATCCTGTTCGCGATTCGTTGGATGCATTGGTTGACCAGACCGATACATTGGAGATGTTTTACCGGTCGGATAGGCGAGGCAGGGCGAACGACGATGAGAGTGGTGAAGAGGAAAAGCCTGAGGTGAAACCTTTACCGGTAAGAGCAAGCAGTGGAACTATGGAGATCAGAGGGGCGGCATGGTTTAATTTTTCAGTGCCCGTGGCCGGAATAGATACCGGTAACATTGAAGTGGCCCAGCTGGTCGACACCGTTTATCAGCCGGTTGACTTTGAATTGGAGAGGGATTCTGTCCGGATCAGGCAATACAAGATCAAACATGACTGGACACCCGGTGAAGAATATCGGGTAACCATTGATTCGGCTGCTGTGATGGACATTTTGGGGCGGGTCAATGATGAGGTCAGCAGTACATTTGAAATTCGAGAAGAAGACAGTTATGGTACCCTCTATGTGGATCTGGAACAATTTGGTCCGGATGCTGTCTTGCAACTAATAGATAGTGACGAAGAAGTGGTAAGAAAAGGCCGGGTGCCGGATCGGGGAAAGCTGGCTTTCAGGCATGTAAAGCCCGGAAGCTATTTTCTGAGACTTCTTGAAGACCGGAATGGCAATCGTCAATGGGATACAGGGGATTTCAGCAAAGACCTCCAACCCGAACAGCTTCATTATTATCCCGATACGATTAATGTGCGTGCTAATTGGGATCAGGTGGTGCCCTGGAACGTGGAAGAGCATCCTTTGTTTGAGTTCGTGGAAAAAAACCGAATTGAGAAAGAGAAAAATAATTCAAGTTCACAAAGAAGAAGGAGATAGTTATGTCTGTATTACTTAATTTTGCGATGTTTCCAACCGATAAGGGAGCCAGTGTGAGTGAATACGTTGGAAAAGTGATCCATTTTGTCCGGGAGAGTGGAGTGGCTTACCGGCTTAACCCAATGGGTACCACCATCGAAACGGAAACCATGGAGGAAGCTCTGGCCATTGTCAATCAGGCATATAAAATTCTGGAGCCACACGCCGGACGAATTTATTCCACCATCAATATTGATGCACGAAAAGGCCCCATGGGGAGAATGGATGGTAAAATGAATTCCGTTGAGAGTAAAATAGGAGAAGTGAACAAGTGAATGCGGAGCCCGGATAATTCTTGTTTTTGGAAAGCGGTCAGACTTTTTTCGTCTCTTCAGAACTTTTTGGAATAGCCGTACGTTCTTTTTACCAATCAATATTTCAGCCCCAGACGAGCAAACCCTTTAATAAACGGAATACCGATATGTGGTATTTCGCTAATATGTATGTTCTTACCCCCTTAAGAGTCGTGTTATTTTATGAAACTTGTTAAGAGAACGATCTTTTTATTGTTAATGATTTTAAGCTTGTGGAATGAACTTCCGGCGCAGTGCTATGATAATGAGACGGCATTTCAAGCGGGTGAGGAAGTTCGATATAGTGCTTACTACAATTGGGGTTTGGTCTGGATCAATGCCGGCCGGGTGACATTTGCTGTTGATGAGGCATCCTGGGAAGACCGGCCTGCCTGGCATCTGAAGGCGCATGGCTCCACCCGTAAAGCTTATGATGTCTTTTTTAAAGTGCGCGACAGTTTTGAAGTATGGGTCAATCCCCACAGCCTCCGTCCTTTTGAATTCCACCGCAGAACCCATGAGGGATCCTATAAAGCCCATTTTCATTATATTTTTGATAACGAAAACCGGGAGATTAATGCTTCGATAAGCAAGCGGGAGAAGCCCTATCGCGACACCACTCTGACCTGGCCGGAATGCTCATTTGATATCCTTTCAATGGTTTACCAGGCCAGAAATATAGATTTTTCCCGCTATGAGAAGGATGAGAAGATACCCATCAATATGATCGTGGATGGCGAGGTTCACAGTTTGTACATCAGGTATCTGGGACGGGAAACCATAAAAGACCGGAGCGGACGTAGATTCAGATGTCTTAAATTTTCTCCTCTTTTGGTGGAAGGAACCATCTTTGAAGAAGGCGAAGACATGACCGTATGGGTGACGGATGATAAAAGCCGGATCCCCATTATTGTGGAAGCTAAAATTCTGGTGGGGTCGGTAAAAGCTGTATTCAAAGAGGCCAAAGGCCTTAAACACCCCATATCTGCTGAAATCTCCGATTGACAAATCAGAGAGTATGACGGAAAGACCAATTCCTTACCGGTGTGGCCATGGAATGGTTTCGTCCGGGCTCCGTGTTTTTGCAGTATGGCAGGGATTTGAGGTGACTGACTTTTGTTATATTATAAATGAGAACACCCGGTCATTGTATTTCACTATCAAGGGCCATGAAGATAAAGTGAGTTTACGACCGGGTGTTCATTTTCTGTATTATATCAGGTAATACTGTTCAGTGTTGAAGCATCTTATTTGAGTTGCTGGTGGCTTTTTCTTTTTTTTGGGTTTGGACCTCTGATCCTTCCGGCCGGTAAAATGGTTTTCCCTCCTTTTCTGATTCAACAGGGAAATTGAGGAATGCTTCATAAAATTTGACCTGTTCGAAATAATTTAGTTTAACCGGGGCCGGGGTGAAGAGGTATTTTTTTATCCAAAAGTTGGTTTGACTATTGATGTTTACAATCTGCAGGCCTTTCATCTTCCTGAAGTATTCCAGGATTTCTTCATCGCTGAAACGTGAACCCGTTAGTTCTTTACAGATTTCCAGGACTTCTGATTTTTGCCGGGGTCCCTCGGGGAAGAGCATATTGTCCAGTTGCGTGGTAGCTTTTTTTCTTACCAGTCTGGAAAAGACTTTCCGACCGGGAAAATAAGTTAAAGGAACCAATAGGCCCAGAACCAGTGCTACCGGCAAAAAACTCATAGACTCTGTTTTTGTTTTATTTTGAATTGTTACGTCAGCGATGCAGAAAAGTTTCTTGTTTTGGAATAATTCGTCACCTGATCTTACTGGTGTAACTTTTTTGGTAACGAATGTCCATTTTTTTTAGACGAATCATTCAGGATTGACTTAGCAGGATATATATATAGGTTAGTAGCTCTGTCGCAGACTCAGTAGTAGCTCCAAGCTCGAAGCTCAAAGCTGTTAGCTGTTAGCTCGTAGCTCTTGGCTCTTAGGTGTTTAATTTGGGACAATTATTTTGAGTAGCTGGAAGCTTTTAGCTAAAAAAAGCCGGAGGCTTTTGTCCTAAGAGCTAACAGCTAAGAGCTAACTGGCTGCTAGGTGTTTGAATTTGGGAGATTTGTTTTACATAGCTGGAAGCTCAAAGCTCGAAGCTCAAAGCTCGAAGCTGAAGCTGAAGTGAAAGGTTGCTCTCTTTTGCGACATAACCAAAGAACCAACAAAAATGTATATGATTGAAATTCGGTTGTTTACATATTTAGTTAGATAAAAGATGTAAGATGCAATAAAATTCGTATAATGCTGATATGCTGCAATTTATAAAAGCAAACGTCAAAACCTTAAACAACTGAATTACAGTATATTGGAAAAGCTTAACGGACTATTAATTCTCAAAAACCCGGAAATAATGTGCAAAATAATCGTCACCGGCTGTGCCGGATTCATTGGCTCTCACCTGACTGAAGCTTTGCTCGCCGAAGGCCATGAAGTATATGGGATTGACAACTTTGATCCGTTTTACGCGCCTTCGGTGAAGCAAGCCAATCTGAACCACTTTCTCAATCACCGGTCGTTCACCTTTTATGAAAACGACCTGACAGATGAAAAGAACACCTCGGCCATATTCTCCCGGGGGGCGGACATCGTGGTGCACCTCGCCGGGAAAGCGGGTGTCCGCCCCAGTATAGAAGATCCCCAGGGATATATCGATCATAACATTACAGCCACGCGTATTGTGCTTAGCGCGATGCAAAAAAACAACATCCGGAAAATAGCATTTGCCAGTTCATCATCTGTCTATGGCAATAACCCCGAAACACCCTGGCGCGAAGATCAAAACGTAGACAATCCTATTTCGCCCTATGCCTTCTCAAAAAAAGCCTGTGAGCTTCTCAACCATACATGGCATCATCTTTATAACATTGATGTGATCAACATGCGCTTTTTTACTGTCTACGGGCCCCGTCAACGACCTGACCTGGCCATTCACAAATTCACCCGGATGTTGCACGAAGGAAAGCCGCTCACTCTTTTCGGCGACGGCTCCACCTCACGTGATTACACCTATATCAACGACACGATTAGCGGTGTGCGGAAAGTGATATCCTACCTGAGAGATCACAACAATGTTTTTGAAACCATCAATCTCGGAAACAACCATCCGGTTTCGCTTAATGACCTGGTTGAACAGATCTCCAAAGTGACGGGCATCACCCCGGAAATCAATCGTATGCCCATGCAGCCGGGTGACGTGAACATTACATATGCAAATATCGACAAAGCTTCCGATATGCTGGGATACAAACCCGAAACGCCCCTGGAGAGAGGATTGCAAAAATTTGCAGAATGGTTCCGCTCGACGAATGAATAAGAAGATCCTGCTAAAATCACTCCATCGGTATTACAAATTCTCTTCAAAAATCTCCGTAAGCCAATACAAATAAGGTTTCTGACGGGATTGCTCCGCATTGCCTGGACGTCTTATGCATCCTGAAAAAGCGAATAAAACAGACATCTAATGAAATGGAATACTCCGTTTCCTTTGCAAAAGGTTTTCATATTTGGTTTGCCATTTCAAAAGATTTTCTTTTTCAGCAGCCCTGCCTGCCGGAATTTACCCCATAAAAAAAGGTGCCCCGCAGGACACCTCTTTTGTATATATGTGGAGTAAATTTGCGCTCCGCTTTACATCATGCCTGGCATTCCGCCACCCATGCCGGGGTTCGGAGCTGGTTGTGATGATTCATCCTCCTTCTCTTCTACCAGAACACACTCGGTGGTGAGGAACATTCCGGCGATAGAAGCTGCATTCTCCAGTGCGATCCGGGTTACTTTGGCGGGATCGATAACCCCGGACTCGAAGAAGTCCTGGTATTCATCAACCCTGGCATTGTAACCATAGGCACCCTTACCTTCTTTCACTTTTTGAACAATAACGGCCCCTTCTTTTCCCGCATTGGCAACGATCAGGCGCAAAGGCTCTTCTATGGCACGTTTCACGATCTCAATACCAGTGTCCTGATCTTCATTTTCACCGCTCAACTTGTCCAGGGCAGCAATGGAACGAATATAAGCAACACCTCCACCGGGGACAATTCCTTCTTCAACAGCAGCGCGGGTAGCGCTCAGTGCATCGTCCACGCGGTCTTTCTTCTCTTTCATTTCAACTTCAGAGGCCGCACCAACATACAGAACAGCCACACCACCGGCCAGTTTGGCCAGACGTTCCTGAAGTTTCTCCTTGTCGTAATCGGATGTGGTATTGGCAATCTGAGCCTTGATCTGCTTGGCACGCTCTTCAATGGCATCCTTATCACCAGAACCGTTTACAACAGTGGTGTTTTCTTTATCGATGGTTACTTTTTCGGCACGCCCAAGCATATCAACAGTGGCATTCTCAAGCTTAAGACCGGTTTCTTCTGAAATAACAGTACCCCCGGTCAGAACGGCAATGTCCTGCAGCATCTCTTTTCTGCGGTCACCAAAGCCGGGAGCTTTTACAGCAGCCACTTTCAGTGAACCTCTCAGCCGGTTTACAACGAGGGTAGCAAGAGCTTCACCATCAACGTCTTCAGAAATGATCAACAAAGGATGACCTGACTGGGCTGTTTGTTCCAGAACCGGAAGCAGATCCTTCATGGTACTGATCTTCTTGTCATGGATCAGGATATAAGGATTGTCCAGTTCGGCCTGCATTTTTTCTGTATTGGTCACAAAATAGGGTGAGATGTAACCACGGTCGAACTGCATACCTTCAACCACTTCAACGTTGGTTTCAATCCCTTTGGCCTCTTCAACTGTGATGACACCCTCATGACCTACCTTATCCATGGCCTGGGCGATCAGACGACCAATCTCCTCGTCATTATTGGCAGAGATGCGGGCCACCTGCTCAATTTTGCTGTTGTCTTCTCCGACAACCTGGGCTTGCTCGGCAATGCTTTCAACAACTCTTCTGACGGCCAGCTCAATACCCCTCTTCAATTCCATGGGGTTGGCACCAGCGGTGACGTTCTTAAGCCCTACATTTACAATAGCCTGGGCCAGAACAGTGGCAGTTGTGGTACCATCACCAGCATCGTCACCGGTTTTGGAAGCCACCTCTTTCACCATCTGTGCACCAAGATTGGCATAAGGCTCGGCCAGTTCAATTTCTTTGGCCACGGTCACACCGTCCTTCGTAATGGTGGGTGCCCCGTATTTTTTATCGATGACAACATTGCGGCCCAGCGGACCCAATGTGACTTTCAATGCGTTGGCAAGCTGGTCAATGCCCTTTTGAAGACGTTCACGGGCTTCAATATCAAATTTAATCTCTTTAGCCATATTCTTTAAAATTTAGTGTTACAAAGTTTAATTACGCGATGTAAAGAATGTCGTTCTGTGAGATAAGCAGATAATCCTCACCGTCAATGTTCAGCTCAGTTCCGGCGTATTTCCCGTAAAGAACAGTATCACCCACCTTCACTTCCATGGGTTCATCTTTTTTATCAGCACCTGTCAGAACTACTTCGCCCTGCATGGGCTTCTCTTTTGCTGAATCGGGAATTATAATTCCGCTTGAAGTTTTTTCCTCGGCTGGCTGGGGTTTCACCAAAACCTTTCCGGCAAGAATCTTTCCTTTTAATGTTGACATTTCTATTGCATTTAGACGTTAAACAAATTAATTATTCCGCCTCCCTTCATTCACAAATTGTGCCAAAGGGGCACGGGCCCTCTTTCGGAGAGAAAACAGGACATTTTTGCAGCCGGGAAGAAAAATTGGTTATAAAACAAAAAAAAGAGTGTCAGAAAAACTGACACTCTGGCACTGTTTAAGCAGACAATACTTTTTTACATACTATCGGGAGGCATTTCCTGACCCGCCCCTTCTTCTTCTTCTCCACCAACACCAAAATCTGGCATTTGTTGTTGTTGCTGCGGGGTATTCATATTCTCGATCTCCTCGTCAATTTGTGAACCTGACTCAGTAACTTCGCGAGGCAAAACCATGACCGAAACAAAAGCCAGTACCACCAGGGAACCTGCCAGAGTCCATGTGGCTTTTTCAAGAAAATCGGCAGTTTTGCGAACTCCCATCACCTGATTGGAGGATGAAAAATTTGAAGCCAAACCCCCACCTTTGGAATTCTGAACAAGTACGATCATTATCAGCAAAATGCTGACCAGAATCACCAAAACTGTAACAAACTGATACATATCTTTTTATATTACTGATTATTAATTAGTTCTTCCATTTCTTCAACACGACGTGCAAAGTAAACACTTTTTTCGGGATATTTCAAGCGTAACCTTTCGAATATCTCCACAGCTTTATGATAACGTTCCTGCTGGATGTGTATATCAGCAAGGGTCTCCGTCATCAGATCATCGTTTTCTTCTGTAAACCTGGCGGCAAAATCTTCATTGGGCACATCATCTCCGGATGAAGGAACGATGCGTTTCTGATCTCCGGCATTCTTCAGAAAGCTATCGATCAGATCCTTCTTGCGCGGTTCCTGTTTTTCATCCTCAGTTGTGTCCGTGCTATCCTCCGCCGGTTTTTGGACAGGTTTATTTCTCAAAAGATCAAGCCATTCGGAAAATGAATGACTTTCATTAAAATCCACAGGCGAAGGCGAAACTTCTCTTTCAACAGAATAAACTGACGAATAAGCTTCTTTTTCATAATCAAGCAAATCGGCAGATGGCAGAACCGTTTCATTGGAGTTTCTGTCTTCATCGGTAGCATTACCTTGTTGCGTCGAATCCTTAACTTCGGGCGGATTTCCATGGGGCACCGAAAAATCGATCAATTCTCCGGTGGCTGAAGAAACCGCATCATCCACCTCAAAATAATTGGCGTCTTCACCAATGATCTGACCGGTCTTCTCTTCCGTTATTTCATCAGGGCCGGAAGACCTTTCATCATTCTGACCGCTATCTGCAGCGATCCCATCTTCCACTCTGTTTTGTGGATTCTTATCCTGTGTTCCGCTTTTTTCCGTAGAAGGAATATCCTTTTCATCGCCACTGGCTGTCGCAGTATTTTCTTCATTTTCGTTTTTATGGTCCTCATCCGGGGCCGATAATGGCGAAAACAAGTCATTGATCAGGAAAAAAAGCCTGGAACGATCAGGAATAAAAGCTGCTGCCAGTTTCAGCTCACTATTGTAGCGAATATGATCGAGTTTATGCAGATTTTTTATCCACAACATCCGGCCGGCCTGAAAAAAAGGATATGCCTCCAGGGCTTCCCGGAGAGATTCCAAAGTACTTTCATCCAGAGAATCCGGTTCTGACAATAAATCTATCAGGCGGGTACGGCTCATAAAATTAAATGTTTACCAGTCGGCAAATGCTTTGTTAAAAATGTTCTCAGTCAATTCTTCAATGATCTCGTCCATGAGTTCTCCTTCAATGGCCGTAATGTTTTGTTCACTTGGAAAATCCCGGTGGGCCGAAAAGGAAGATTCCCAGCTTTCATCAGGATCCTGGAAATTCTCATATGAAACTTGAATAGTCACATTCAGCCGGGTTTCGGATGAAACAGCATCTGATTGAATAGCCAATGGTTCAGTATCATACTCTGTGATCTCCCCGGAAAATTCAATATCTCCTGTTCCATCGGCAAGGCTAAGCCGGGAGCCATTGATGATCCGGTCTTTAAGTGCCTCGGTAAAATTCTGACTCATAACCGGATTGACGTAATCCGCACGGTTTTCGAAGTTCTGAACCGAAGCTGTGTGAATATTTTCCGGAATGGAAGCTCCGTCCAAAGTCACCTGAACCGCACACCCGGGCAAAACAGCCATCGTCAGCAGCAAAGGCAACTGACAAAACATCATTATTTTCTTTTTTAAAATCTTCATTTGCTGCTATCCGTCAATGTTATGTTCTTTTATTTTCCGGTAAAGCGTCCTCTCCGATATACCGAGTTCCCTGGCTGCATTTTTACGCTTTCCTTCATGCTTATCAAGGGCTTTCCGGATCAATTCAACCTCCTTTTCTTCCAGAGAGAGCGACTCTTCTATGAACTCTTCTGTGTCTTCTATATGAGATTCTTCATGACGATTGTTATGATAAGCCTGAGGTTCACGGGGCTCATGCCGGTAAGGCACAACGGCTCCATGGCGATCAACAGGTGCACGATGCAACTCTTCACCACTTTCATGATAAAGATTCTGAATAATCTCGGCATTTTCACCCTTCAGGCTTACATCATTTCCGTGCTGAAGCATTTCAAGAACCAGTTTTTTAAGGTCATTCATATCTCGCTTCATATCGAAGAGCACCTTGTAAAGGATCTCGCGTTCATTGGCAAAATTAGCCGTTCCGCTATGTTCTTTTCCGCCAATCAGTGCCGGAAGATTGTCCCCCTCATGATAGGGCAGATATTTCTGAAGATCTTCAGCGGTAAGCACTCTTTTCTTCTCTATAATGGAAATTTGCTCCGTAATGTTTTTCAACTGCCTGATATTCCCGGGCCAGCGATAACGCTCCAGCATTTCACGAGCTTCTTCGTCCAGTTTGACAGCGGGCATGCGATAGCGGTCGGCAAAATCGGCCGCAAATTTACGAAACAATAAATAAATATCTTCAACCCGTTCACGGAGAGGCGGAATAGCAATAGGAACACTATTGAGACGGTAAAAGAGATCTTCCCGGAATTGCCCCTTCTCGATGGCATTTTCGAGATTAACGTTCGTGGCGGCTACAATGCGGACATTGGTTTTAAAGATCCTTGAGGAACCCACCCGCATGAATTCACCTGACTCGAGTACTCTTAACAATCGTACCTGGGTAGACAACGGCAGCTCCCCAATCTCGTCGAGAAAGATCGTCCCTTCATTGGCCTCCTCAAAATAACCCTTCCGGTCGGTATATGCTCCGGTAAAGGCACCTTTTTCATGACCAAACAGTTCCGAATCGATGGTCCCCTCGGGAATGGCACCGCAATTCACCGCAACATATGGTCCGTGTTTGCGAATGCTGTGATGATGTATGATTTGCGGGAAAACTTCTTTCCCTGTCCCGCTTTCACCAGTAATAAGGACCGACAAATCTGTAGGCGCCACCTGAACCGCTACATCGATGGCCCGGTTAAGAGCTTCAGCATTACCTATAATTCCGTAACGTTGTTTGATCTGCTGTATATTGACCATATTCGATCTGCTATTTTTTCAGTATCAACTGACAAAGTTACTATTCTTTATGCTTTTTTCCATTTCACAAAAGGATAAAATGCATGTGAAAAAAGCCGGGATAAGGGTTTAATCAAATATTTAATATACAAAAAATTCATGTATTTTTGGATACCATTGGACCTATTGTCACCAGATTTGCCCTTAGAAAAGCAGGTGAAACAATACAATAAAGAGGTTCAGGCAAAATAACGATGAATCTTTAACTGAATTTTTTTGCCGTATTCGTTCAATTGTTATACTTTGTATCTGAAAATATGAAAAAAGAAGAAACCATCGGTATTATACCAGCTCGCTACGCTTCGACACGTTTCCCGGGTAAACCTCTGGTTGACGTGGGAGGAAAGTCTATGATCAGGCGGGTTTACGAGCAGGCCTCTAAAGTCCTCGCACAAGTGGTGGTAGCCACTGATGATGAACGGATTTTTAACGCCGTGAAAGCTTTCGACGGCCATGCAGTCATGACCTCCGAACAGCACCAAAGCGGGACCGACCGTTGTTCGGAAGCTCTGAACAAGGCTGAAGAAATCTTCAATCGCTCATTCAAAGTAGTCGTCAACATTCAGGGAGACGAACCATTTATCCTCCCTCAGCAGATTGAGAAATTAACCTCATGCTTTCATAATGCCGATACGGAGATCGCGACCCTGGTGAAACGCCTTGAAAGTTATGAAGAACTCTTTGATCCCAACAGGCCCAAAGTGGTTCTCAACAACAATTCACAAGCACTCTACTTCAGCCGGTCCCCCATCCCTTTTTTCAGGAATCTTCCGGAAGAAGAATGGCACCTGAATCACGATTATTATATCCACATTGGCCTCTATGCTTACCGCCCGGATGTTCTGCGCGAAATCACCCTGCTGAAGCGTTCTCCTCTCGAAACAGCAGAATCATTGGAACAACTCAGGTGGCTGCAAAACGGATACATCATTTCCACCCGTAAAACAGAATTTGAAAGCTGGGGCATCGACACCCCCGAAGACATTGATTTGCTGAAGCAAAAAGGAATATTATGAATGAACTATCCATCCTTCAAAAAGATGGCTGGCTTTCACCATATAAGGGAAAGATCGAAGCCATATATCAAAAATTCACAGATCATGTTGAATTCATCAACGATTCTGCAGACGGTATCATAAACTACGCAAGCAACCATTTATTTTTCGGGCTTCATCCCTACGACGATGGATGGGTATTCCGCGAATGGGCTCCGAATGCTGAAAAAATATATCTCGTCGGCGATTTTTCTAACTGGAAACCCCATGAATCGTTTCTCCTGCAACGAAAGGAACACGGGATATGGGAGATTTTCCTTGCAGGTGGAACCCTGAAACATAAAGATCTCTTCAAACTTTATGTGGAATGGAACTTTGGATCCGGGTTCCGGATTCCGGCTTATGCCGCCCGTGTCGTGCAGGATCCGGGCACCCTTGTTTTCAGTGCACAGGTGTGGCAGCCCCCTACACCCTTTCACTGGACAGATGGAGATTTTCATCCGGGCATTCAACATCCTTTTATCTATGAAGCACATGTTGGCATGGGGCAGGAAGAAGGGAAGGTTGGCACTTATACTGAATTCAGAGACAAAGTATTACCCCGCATCCGTGATGCCGGATACAACGTAATTCAACTAATGGCCATACAGGAACACCCGTATTACGGGAGTTTCGGTTATCATGTATCCAATTTCTTCGCGCCCAGCAGTCGTTTTGGCACACCCGAGGAACTCAAGGCCCTTGTGAATAAAGCACATGAAATGGGCATGGCCGTAATCATGGACATTGTCCACTCTCATGCAGTGAAAAATGAAGAAGAAGGACTGAGCCGTTTCGACGGCACACTGGACCAATATTTCTATCCGGGTGACCGTGGTTTCCATTCTGCATGGGATTCCCGCTGTTTTGATTACGGTAAACCGGAAGTGGCGGGTTTTTTACTTTCTAATTGCCGCTACTGGATGGAAGAGTTTCACTTCGACGGATTTCGGTTCGATGGTGTCACCAGCATGCTCTACACTCACCACGGGCTGGAAAAGGCTTTCACCAGCTACGACGACTATTTCGACGGCAGCCGTGACGAAAACGCACTGGTTTACCTGATGCTGGCGAATCACCTTATTCACAAGATAAAGCCCGGAGCCATCTCCCTGGCGGAGGAAATGAGCGGATACCCGGGAACAGGGGCTGCCCCCGAAGAAGGGGGGCTAGGTTTTGACTTCAGGCTGTCGATGGGTATTCCCGACTTCTGGATCAAAATGATCAAAGAGCTACCGGATGAAGGCTGGAATATGGGCATTATCTTCCATGAACTCACTCAACGCCGGCCCGAGGAACACACCATCTCTTATACCGAATCGCATGACCAGGCCCTTGTAGGGGATAAAACCATTATTTTCCGTCTGGCCGACAAAGAGATGTATGATAAAATGAGCAAAGAGACACCCAGTCTTATCATCGACCGGGCCATCGCTCTCCACAAGATCATAAGGCTGGTGACGCTTACCACTGCCAATGGCGGTTACCTCAATTTCATGGGCAACGAGTTCGGACATCCCGAGTGGATCGATTTTCCCCGCGAGGGCAACAATTGGTCGTACAAATTTGCCCGGCGCCAGTGGAAACTGGCCGATGATCCAACATTGAAATATGAATGGCTGGACAACTTCGACCGCGCCATGATACACACAGTGAAAGATCAGAATCTGCTAAACGCCTGGCCCGTATATCTGAATCTGGCCAACGAAGGGGATAAAATACTGGCCTTCAACCGGGGCGATTTCCTGATGGTGTTCAATTTTCATCCTTCAGAATCATACCCCGACTATGGCATCCCCGCCGCACCGGGAAAGTACAGGATCATTTTCAACTCTGACCAACCCAATTTCGGGGGATTCGACCGCATCGACCAGAAACAATTGTATTTCACCGAACCGGTGGGTGGAAAATCGAAAAACGGACAACAGCTTAAGCTCTATATTCCCAACAGAACAGGGATCATTTTGAAAAAGATACCTACCCCAAGCGTGCATTAAAACCCGGATGGAAGATTAAAACCACCTGACAAGGCCAAAGTCCTGCTGGTGCGGAAGGTATTCATTGCGCGGGAACATTCGAATGCCAAACTTGAACGAACCCGGCAGGTTAAGCTTGTATTTCAGCTCGTACTGAACAATGGGACCCTCTTTCTTAACCAGTTTAAAAGGCTCTTTATGCAAAATGGGCGGGAATTCATCCTCGGTTGATTCCGCAATCAACATTTCCAGTCCCACATCCACACCTTCGAGCTGTTTAAGGTCAAGTTTTACATCCACCGTGTAATCATCGCCAATGCCCAGTTCCTGCCGGGCGATATCGGGCATATTGACCTCAAGGAGTTCGATACTGCTCCATCCTGCCATGACCTTACGTTTCCAGTCGACAATATCATGGACAAGCTCACATTCATTCACGCTCAAGGTTTCAAGCCGCTGGTGCATAGGACGGTAAAATTTTGACAAATAATCATCGATCATGCGGCGCGTGGTATACTCGGGAGCAATATGGGCAATTGAATTTTTAATGTACCGTACCCAACCTTCGGGCACACCCTCTTCATTGACATCATAAAAGAGAGGAACGATCTCATTCTCCAGTATACTGTAAATTATAGCAGCGTCTAGCTCATCCTGAAAATCCTGCTTCTCAAAAGCACGTTTATCGGTCAGGCTCCATCCGGCTTCCTCCTGATAACCCTCATACCACCAGCCATCGAGAACACTGAAATTCAGCACACCATTGAGTTCTGCTTTCTGACCGCTGGTCCCTGAAGCCTCGAGTGGTCGTGTCGGCGTATTGAGCCATACGTCCACCCCGCTGACCAGTCGTTTGGCCAGTTCCATATCATAATTTTCAAGGAATATAATCTTTCCGACAAATTCGGGCTGCTTGGAAAGTTCCACAATATGCTTGATCAGCGCCTGCCCGGCCTCATCGGCAGGATGCGCCTTACCGGCAAATATGAACTGAACCGGACGTTCCGAATCGTTGACGATCTCGGCAAGCCGGTCGGGATCGCGGAACAAGAGGTTAGCCCTTTTATAAGTTGCAAAACGCCGGGCAAACCCAATGGTCAAAGCATCCTCGTCAAGAATATCCAGCACTTCAACAATGTGCCCGGGAGCATCGTGACGACGCGACATACTGGTTTCGAGCCGGCGACGAATAAAATCCATCAATTTTCTGCGGAGTGAATGACGAATCTCCCAAATTCTCTTGTCGGAGGCATCGTATATCTTCTCCCAGAAACTCTTGTCGGAAACATCTTCAAGAAAGCCGGGGCCGAACATCTCTTTGTGAAACTCCTGCCATTCCGAAGCTGTCCAGGTACCATAATGAACCCCATTGGTAACATGTCCGATGTGAAGTTCCTCCGGGAAATATCCCCGCCATAATTTGTGAAACATTTTACGGGAGACTTCACCATGAAGCTCACTCACTCCGTTCATTTCCTGGGAAGCTTTTGCTGCGAGCACGCTCATGGAAAACATCTCGTCCTCGCCGTGGTTTTCACGTCCAAGATCCATAAACTCCTCCCAGGAAATTTTAAGCTTTCCGGGGAGATGGCGCATATAGATCCGGAACAGATCCTCATCAAATTTATCATGACCGGCCGGAACAGGTGTATGTGTGGTAAACAACGAGGAAGCCCGAACGATCTCCATTGCTTCGGGGAAACTGTATTTTTGGTCAACCAGATCAACCAGGCGCTCCACGCTAATAAGTGCAGCATGTCCTTCGTTGATATGATACACATCCACATGTGCCTGGAGCGATTTCAACAGGCGAACACCGCCAATTCCAAGTAATATTTCCTGTTTCAGCCGGTTTTCCCAATCACCACCATAAAGTTGGTGGGTTATTTGCCGGTCGGCCGGACTGTTCATCTCCACATCGGTGTCCATAAGATAGAGCGATACACGTCCGACCTGGGCTTTCCATACTTTCGCCTGCAATTCGCGCCCTGGCAGCTCGATGTGAACGTAAAGCGGTTTCCCTTCATTGTCACGGATCTCTTCAAGCGGCAGTTGAGAAAACACCTGTGGCTCATAATTGGCCGTTTGTTCACCGTTGAGCGACAATGTCTGGCTGAAGTATCCAAAGCGGTAAAGAAGTCCGATGGCCACCATTTTAACTCCCCGGTCACTGGCTTCTTTCAGGTAATCACCGGCAAGAATGCCCAAACCTCCGGAGTATATCTTCAAAACGTTGCTCAGTCCATATTCCATGCTGAAATAGGCAATACGGGGCTCTTCATTGAAATCGGCCTCCATGTACTGACGGAATTCTTTGTAAATGGCATCAAGTCGGTCGACAAAATCTTTGTCATCAGCCAGCTCGCTGAGTCGATCATAAGAGACTTTTTCAAGAAGGTGAACCGGGTTCTTGTTCGTTTCTTCCCAGATATCCTCATCGATGGAACCAAACAATTCAACAAGCTTCGGATTCCAGGTCCACCAAAGGTTACGGCTCAGTTCATGAAGCACTTTTATCCGCTTGGGCAATCGTGATTTGACCACTAATTTTTTCCAGCCCGGAACAGGGCTGGTTTCCGGCACCAGCCGTACTCTGACATCACGTTTAACAGCAGGCAATTTATCACGCCGGTTGTTGACTTCCTTCAGAGCAATATCGTAAGCCTCGTAATAATTCCGTATAAGGGTTCCCCAATCCAGCAATGCCGCAAGATCCCGTGCTTTATTTCTGATGGACTCTGTCTCTTTAATGCTTTTCTTTGAAAACGCTTCCACAACCCGGGTAATGTTTTCCACCACCTGGTCATAATTATCATCATTCCGGGGGACGACTTCAATACCTTCGTCAATGCCACCTGCATGCTGTGAGACCCACAAACCGAAACCGGAGAGGGACGTTGTGATGGCCGGTACTCCGAAAGAAATGCTTTCCTGGGGTGTATATCCCCAGGGTGCATAGTAAGACGGAAAAACAGCAAGATCCATCCCGATAAGCAGATCGTAATAAGGAATATTGAAAATCCCGTCGTCGCCATTCAGCAAACATGGGACAAAAATGAGTTTTACTTTCTCCGAAGTTTCATTGCTCAGGTGGATTTCCTGTATTTTATTGATGATGGGGTCGTATCCAATATCATTAAGCCCGTGCGTAAGAAAAGGATTGGGCAGGGGCCCGTCGATTTCATTTTTCTTAAGACGCTTCACCAGGTCTTTACGCGGCCCGAAAGTATTCGCGGGGATCAGGACAAACGCCAGAATTTCCCTTTGGGGATCACCTTCTTCATTCAGCCGTTTCAGAACATCAAGAAACACATCAGCCCCTTTGTTCCGGTATTCATACCTCCCGCTGTTGACCACGAAAAGAGGATTGTCACTGAACTCAATCCCTAAAAGGGCCCGTGTCACTTTTATCAATTTTTCACGTGCCTTCTTCCGCTTTTTTTCATAAGTTTCTCCTCCGGGCACAATGCTTTTATCAAAGCCGTTGGGAACGACTACATCCACTTCTCGCGCCAAAAACCGGGCACATTCACGGGCTGTAATCTCAGAGATCGTCGTGAAACAATCCACATTACATGCGGTGGTTTTCTCCATGGAATGTTTTGAAACCACATTGAGCTCCACGGCTTTTGCATCGGCATCAAACTCTTCGATATGATCGAACAAATGTTCCCCACGTCCGGCCAGAGATCGGCCCACCACAGTAGCATGAGTCGTAAAAACGGTTCCCACCTGTGGCAGATTATCCCGCAAGTAGAGAGCTCCACTTCCCGTCATCCATTCATGGAAATGAGCCACAACCTTATCACCGTCCGGGATGTACAACTTGTAATAACTTTCGATCACCATCCCCACAGCATAGCCAAAAAGGGCAGGCTCTACATAGTCCCATTGCCCGGATAAACTGTCGAGTTTGAAACTCTCCCAAAGTTTGGCCAGGATCTCATTCTTCCGGGACACCAACGGACTGAAATCCACAAGGAAAACAATGGGCTGTCCCTTAATATTCCAACGTCCCGTCTTTACCCGGAGACCTTCACGTTGAAGTGTCATCTGCCACTCCGGGAAAAGGTTGTCATCAGGAATGAATTCGGGGTTTTTATGAGGTCCCCGCCATACATCAGGCCCAATGAATATCACATTATCGCGAAATTCTTCTACCAGCACGCTCGCTTTTGAAGAAAGAACCGTATGAATGCCACCACTCTTATTGCAAACTTCCCAACTGGTTTCAAAAACAAAGTCGGGTTTTATGAAACTATCCACCATTCTGCATCAATTTTAAAAAGACATCAAACTTAATCATTTTTTACTCTTTCCCGGCGTTTTCTCCTCAACCTCCTTTTTAGCCGAAGTTTTTCCCGAAGAGGTTTTCCCGGCAGAAGGCTTTTTTGCAGCCGTTTTTCGTTTTCTTTTTCTGAGTTTCTGTAACTCTTCTTCCAGCTTTTTGATCTTCATATCCCGCTCTTCGAGGATGCCGGCCATATTGGCCAGCTCTTTTTCTTCAGCGCTATAGGGAACAGCCGCATTCAATCTTATCGCAAAGTCGCTGAGAACGTTCATGTAATTGATAAACGCCTCGTAAGGGGTTTCGTAAGGATTAAAATAAGCATGAACATCCCCGTCGGAAAAGAATTTGGTGCACATATAATATAAATGATCGCTGCACTGCAAATAGTTCCAGTCTTTTTGCAGTTTAGAATCGGAGCACCGCTTCATCTTGGGCAGCAACTCGTATAATTTGTCAAAAGCTTCCTGCTGCATCTCGTTCCCCAGCCAGGCGGTAAGGTCCCGCTCTTCATCGGCCCATGATATGGGGTTGGGCACGTGAACCGGCGCCACCACCTGGAGATCGGAAGCCACTTCCGAAGGAGTGGAAAATTTCAACCCCCGGTGTTTCAATATCTCGGCAGGCAGGTATTCAAGAAATTCAAAAATACCAGTCTTTTTGGACTGATGTTCCCCAAATGTTTCATAATCCATAAAAAGATTGACCACCTCTTCACGTTTATCAAGTTGATTGATCCACCTGGCAAATTTTTTACCGGTCAGGGGCCATTCGCTCCAATCATGATTTCCGAAACGAAAAGCAATGTCATCGCTCAACTTAAAGTTTTTGAGCAACACCTTCAGGCGTGGATTGACGGCGTTGCAATATAGGAAATTGGGACTCTTCCACCCCAGTACGTGTTTGGCTCCCTCGGTAAGCATGGCTTTAAACCCCATTCTGGCAACCATATCACCGATTTGGTCGGAATAGACAAGTTCGGTGTTCCGAAAAACTACGGGTCTTTGCCCGAACAGTTCTTCCATCAAATCGGAGTGCTTCATGACCTGATTGGTAAAAGCTTCTTCCTCTTTAAGGGAAACCAGGGAATGCGCGTAAGTTTCACCCAGGAATTCCACGTGACCTGTAGCGGCCAGTTCCCGAAAACTTTCAAGCACTTCTGGTGCATACAGGCGAAATTGCTCAACGGCCACACCCGTTATGCTGAAAGCCACTTTGAATTTCCCTTTGTGTTTTTCAATGAGTTTAAGTAATAACTTATTGGCGGGCAAATAACAATTGGTCGCTATTTTGTTGAGCGTAAACTCATTGGTATAATCGTCGAAATAATAATGATCGTTTCCGATATCGAAAAACCGGTACCTGCGAAACCTGAAAGGTTGATGCACCTGGAAGTATAAACATACCGTTTTCATAATCTATAAATGTTTTATCCGGTTTGTACTATTTGTATTTATTATGTTCTGCCACAACCCAATCATAAACCTCTTTCACATTGAGGGCCGATTTTTCCCACTTCAGGGATTCCACCTCCTTTTTTCCATGTTTCACGAACATTTTTGAAAGGGCGGGATAATTAAGGACTCCATAGATGGCATCAGCCATTGCATCCACATCCCAGAAATTGGTTTTAATGGCAAACGTAAGGATTTCTGCCACACCCGACTGGTTGGATATCAGTACCGGAACATTGCTCTGCATGGCTTCCAGAGGTGAAATGCCGAAGGGTTCCGATACCGAAGGCATAACATAAAGGTCGCTTAGAGCCAGCATGCTAAAGACTTCTTCTCCCCGAAGGAATCCGGTGAAATGGAACTTGTCCATGATCTTAAGCTGAGCGGCCCTCCGAACCATCCGGTGCATCATATCTCCACTGCCGGCCATAACAAACCGGACATTATCAGCTTTCTGCAACACCCTGTGAGCAGCTTCCACAAAATATTCGGGTCCTTTCTGCATAGTGATCCGCCCCAGAAAGGTGACGATCTTTTCATTTGTTCCCTTTTTAAAAACAGGGTCTTCTTTATATTCGACAGGTTCCACGGCATTGTATACGGTAGTGATCTTATCCGGATTTATGCCATACTTTTCAATGATGGTGCGGCGTGTCAGGTTACTGACAGAGATGATTTTATCGGCCGCTTCCATACCCCGTTTTTCAATATCAAAAACCACAGGATTAACACTTCCGCCACTACGATCGAAATCAGTAGCATGCACGTGAATCACCAATGGTTTACCAGTGGCTTCCTTGGCGGCAATTCCTGCCGGGTAGGTCAACCAGTCGTGTGCATGGATGAGATCAAATGAATAATCCTGGGCAATGACATTTGAGACCAGGGCGTAATTGTGTATTTCATCCAGCAAGCTGCCCCCGTACCCTCCGGTAAAAGGAATCCGTCCGTATTCATCGGTCTGTACATACTGAAAAGCAGCATCTTCCTGTTTGGTCTTCTTGATCTTAAAATATTCGTCTGGTTCCGTGTAGGGCATCATCCGGGAGCCTACCTCGATGTAATCGAGCTTTTTGCTGAAATGTTTCAGACTGAGCTTCCGGTGGTGAACCGGTACATTGTCGGCACCAACAAGGCTTAATCCATGATTTTCTTCATCCCCGTAGGTCTTTGGCACGACAAACAACACATCCAGATCGCGGATGTAGGACAATCCCTTTGTCAAACCAAAACAAGCTGTACCTAACCCTCCGGATATATGGGGCGGGAATTCCCACCCAAACATCAATACCCTCATACGTTACTGTATTTTTCGATTAGATTAATAATTTGAAGAACGCCGGCCACATTCCATGCCATAGAAACAGCCCCTTTCCCCAGGTGAGAAGGATTACCGTTAAAGCATTCCGAAATGGTGCCAATGCAATGATTGGCCATCTCTTCTTCAAAACCTTCGGCCATCTGTTTTACAAACGACAACCCTCCCTGTTTATGAATATCGAGGTAAGCTTCGGCAAAAAAGGCCGCCAGCCACGGAAAAACGGTTCCCTGGTGCATGGCCAGGTTTCGCTGACGCAGTCCACCTTCAAACACACCCCTGTACTTGGGATCCTGGGGTGACAAAGTCCTAAGTCCCTTCGGGGTGAGCAGCTCTTTCTTGACCACGTCCACTACGGCTTTTCGTTCTTCTATTGAAAGTGGGGAAAAAGGAAGAGCTGCAGCAAATATCTGGTTGGGCCTGATGGATGAATCTTTATAGTCACCGTCCACAAAATCATAGAGACAATTGTCTTCCTCATTCCAGAATACGGGAACAAACGCATCTTTCACCTTAGAGGCAAGTTCAAGATAAGGTTCTCCTGTAGAAGTTTCTCCAACTTCTTCGGCCAGTGTCCCGAAATACATCAGGGCATTGTACCACAAAGCATTAAGCTCAACGGTACAGCCGGGTCGCCAGGTTACAGGTTCATCATCCACGACAGCCTCCATCCAGGTAAGCGGAACTCCCAGCTTCTTGGCATAGAGCAGACCCTGTTCATTCATAAATATGGTACTGAGATCCAGTTCACGGTAATGGTCGAGAATGGCCTGCATCACCTTTTTATATCTCTGCCATATCTGTTTTGTGGAACAATTGTTCCGGCACTCCTTCACCGTCCAGAAAAACCAGAGGGGAACATCTATGTCCTGCTGGATAAGGCTTTGATTATTAGACAGGTATTTTTTTTCTATTTCATTTGCAATGTAATCCAGGATGTCCTGGTAAACCTCTTTTTCATCCTGATAAACGGCCAGACCGGGCAAAGCCAGAAGTGTGTCGCGATGACGCTCGCCATACCAATGATATCCGGCCATCAGACGGGTCTTGTTTCCACGGGCCAAAAGGAATTGCTGACCGGAATTGAGCAGATTGTTGATCATGCTGTCGCGGGGAATGCGCTTATTTTTCTCCCGGGTAAATTTGGCTTTCAATCCGCTGGGTTTGGCCGGGGATGTCCCGGCGGCCATTACAATGCTTTCACCCTTTTTAATATCAGCTTCGAAATACCCCGGAACAAACAAGTCTTCTTTATAAGGATACCCCCGGTTTTGTTCTTTTAGGTATTCCACACCAAGGTACCAATCGGGAACAGGAATAAATTCGGATGACTTGCTCGACTGAAGGAATAAAGAGGGAAATCCGTCATACATTCTCAGGGAAATCCCATTATCCACCAAATTAAATCGTGTATTGGCATAAAGATTCTGCGAAGTCAGTTCATGGACATTGCGGAACGCCAAAAAAGGTTTGAAACGGACTTTTGTTTCGGAATGAGCCTCTTCAAGAGTCACCTTGAAAAGAAGCTGCTCTTCCTTTTCGGCAAGAAGCATCTCGGTAGAGATAATAACGCCTCCCACCCGATAGATGCGCCTGGGAATATCATCGACCTCCAACCCGGCCAGGTATTTATGACCTTTCGGATCGTAATGACTCCCCTCGTATTTACGAATGCCGAGGTTAAACACCTGATCATGCTGCACCACAGAAACATCCAGGGCAGATAACAGCACAAAATGTCCCCCTCCCAGGTGTTCCATCGGACACACCAGAAGCCCGTGATATTTCCGGGTATTGCATCCAGTAATGGTGGTACTGCAATAAGACCCGGCACGGTTGGTCCTTAATATTTCCCGGTACAATGAATATTCAAGATTGACAAGCTGGGCTTTGTCGAGCTGATAATAGGCCATATAATGCTTTTTAGGTTAGTTTATCAATATATTTTTGATTTATTATTACTTCAAGTTAAAGAAATTCACCTCAAAAATCAATTGATTTCGAAGAATGGAAAAACTTCTGAATCCTTCGTTTTTTAAACCTGATTTTTTGAAGCCTGCAGCGGAATTGAGGCCAAAAGTGCTGCTCAGCTCAGGGGAAAAGGGTGTTTGCTCCAAAAAAAATGACAAACTTCGAATCAGGGTCGGGCCGTGGACTGAAAATGCAGCCGAAAGTCATCGGCAAACAACGTCAGACCCCGGATACAGGGGACTAGCGAACCTGGTTGCGCCGAAATAAAACAGAATCAAAGGCAATGACCTTAGACGCCGCCAGACCAAAACATCCGGAAAACCTTTGTTTGTCAGCTTCTCAGAAATGAAAGATAAAATAAATTTTAAGAAAATAAAAACAGCACCTCCACAAATTCAACAAATGATTTTGTGAGTACCCCAACAGCGGAAGTCCCTGAATCCTTATTACTGCTACTAAAGATACCGGTCCAGAAGTTTTTCAAAATACCGCCGGTCTTCCTTCAGGTCCGCCTCCGGGAATTGCCTTTCAATATCGCCAACCAGCTCAATACTATTTTGCAAAAACCGTACATGCGAGTTCTCATCTGCCCCTAAAAACCGGTGTTGTCGGGCTTGTGCAAGTTTTTTTGCCCGGGTGGCGAATTGCCGGGCCCGTGAAGTCAATAATGAATCGCCAAAACGATCCCAGATATAATCTACTGCCAGAGCCGAAGGGTTGAACATGTCATCGCTATAAAAACGATAATCACGAAGCTCATCCATCAGAATCTCATAAGCAGGGAAATACCAAACTTTATCAAAAAGGTCACACAACTTGTCAATGGCAAGGTGAAGAACCGACTTGCTGAGTTGATTGCCATGGGCCCCGTCTTTCCAGTGACGAACAGGACTCACAGTAAAAATGATCTTCAATTGGGGATTGAACAGACGCAGGGAAACGATGAGCTCTTTGTAGAGTGACACGATCTCATCGGGTTCAAGGCGGTATCTGTAAAAATCGCCGGAAGGAAACTTATGACAATTGGCCACTACTTCACCGGTTTCGATGCGTTCATATACATAAGAAGTCCCAAAAGTAATGATCAAAAAGCCGGCACTTTCCAGAAAACTGTTTGTTTCATTAATGGTCCGGTTGATGTCCCGGCAAACCGTTTCCTGATTGGTATTGCTGAAACGGCCGTGAAAATCGAAGTGATGCCAGAGACCTTCGTGCCCGACCAGCTCCTCTTCCCTGCAGTAGGTCTGCTCCTTCACACGTTCCAGAACACGGGCAATCGAGAAAGGGTTGTAGAGCACCCCGAAAGGATTTACCATGGCAGGAAAACGGTGCTCCAGAAATTTATGCCCGATATTCCCGCTAAAACACGAGCCCGTAAGAAAAACCCTGGTGTCAACACCTATGGCAGATCCGTATTCCCCGGGATCCACAACGGTACGAAAATCATATGTCATGATATCGTTTGTTTAATTGTTTCTCAATCCATTGGGTGATATTATCCAGGAGAAGGAAAGCTCCGGGTTCACGATGCACCTCATGCCGGGCTCCCTCTGCTTCATAAAACCCGGCCATTTCCCCGATTGTATCAACAAGTTCACGGGTCGCATTGATATCGGTAATCTGGTCACTGGTCCCATGGGAAAAAAACAGAGGAATACTGAAACGGGCGGCTTTACGCAAAGGTTCCCGGGAAGCCCGGTCAAGCTCATTAAACAACCTGAGCGATATTTTCCCATGCATCAATTCATCCTCATCCGCCTCTGCTTGCATACTTTCGTCAGAAGTCAGCTGCGATGACCGGATACCCGAATGAAAGGTGAGTCGTGGCCAAATTTTATCCAAAAAGAGCGCTGCTTTCCTGAACGCTAACGGGGGCGGATCGACAAGTTTCAGCCAGGGGGAGGTTATGATGGCCCCTTTAAAATCCCGGCGTTTTTCCAGCAAAAAATTCAAAACGAGATTGCCTCCCATGCTGTGACCATATATAAAAAGAGGTAACCCATCCCGCTCCCTTTTGGCACGTCTCACCATAGCGTTGACATCATCCAGATAATTATGCAGATGCTTTATGTGCCCCCGTTTACCTTCGGAGTGCCCATGTCCCCTCAAATCCACTGAATAAACAACATATCCCTTCTCACAAAAGCGACGGGCCCACGCATCATACCTTTTCGAATGCTCTCCAATGCCGTGCACAATGCATATCGCGGCACGCGGTTTCTTATCGGGCACCCAGAAACGTCCGAGCAAAAAAGTGCCATCTCCGGCTATCAGATTAAATTTTTTATGTCGCATGTTTGCTATAAGCAATAGATCGTTAGACTTTAAGATCTAAGATTTAAGATGATTCACATGTTGCTGATATTCTTTGTTTTAATATAAACAACTCTTCAAATTTAAACAATTGAAAAACAAACACTTAAAAAGGTTTAACGGACTATTTCTATACGGTTAAATTCACTAAAAACTCAACAAAAATGACAGGAAGAATAAAAATTTCTCACAACTATTGTCTACTGCCTGTCAAACTTCACCGGGAGGTTACTTTTATCTAAAAAAACCCTAAGTCACATAAAATAAGACCCGCTTACCATGGGTTTAAATTTACTCAACTTCAGCGGAGAAACAAAAAACCATCTGAAGGCAGTGAAATCAGAGATTTCCAAAAGTATTAACATTACCCCGGAAACTTCAGGCAAAATTTAACTTCCCCTGCACCGAACACTTTTTTTTATATTTGTACCCGGAATTTAAGGAAAACTTTCAACCTGCCTTATTCATAAATCAGGTTAACCGTATCCCCGGATACAAAATCAATAAAAACTCCGATATGCAAACAACCATCACCATTCCCACCCGTAAACATGACCAATTGGTGGATATAACACGCGAAGTTGAAAAGGTGGTTTCAGAAAGCAAAACCGAAAGCGGCCTCGTTAATGTTTATGTGCAGGGCGCCACTGCCGGGATAATGATTCAGGAAAACTGGGACGACTCAGTTCAGAACGATGTACTCAGCTGGCTCCGAAAAATGATTCCCCACGGTGTCTGGGAACACGATGCCCAGGACAACAACGGTGACTCCCATCTGAAAGCAGGTTTCGTGGGACCTTCGGAAACCATCCCGCTCATCAATGGGAAAATGGGGCTTTCGACCTGGCAAAATATTTTTCTGTGCGAATTTGACGGGCCGAGAAGTCAGCGCCGCGTCGTGATAACCATTTATGCCACAAGTTAAGGCAAAGAGAGCTGACCGCACAGATCAAAGATCCCCGGTTACAAACTTCAGATTTCGCATCATCCCCTTGTATCCGGCCCTGCGGAGAGGACTGCCCTTTGATAATTCATCGAAGGTTTCTTCGTCAAGTGAAAGCCAGTCTTCCTTTCCCATCTCTTCAAATGCCTGACGCATATTGAAGTCAGGTTCATGATGGGGGCGTGCTTTCCAGTTCCAGGGGCAAGCCTCCTGACAAATATCGCATCCAAAGATCCATCCGTCGAATTTACCGGCGAGTTCGCCGGGGATGTCCTCCTTGTTTTCAATGGTGTGATACGAAATGCATTTATTGGCATCGAGCTGGTACGGGCCCACAAGGGCGCCGGTAGGACAGGCTTCAATACAACGTGTGCATCCCCCACAGGCTTCCCGCATGGGTGTTGCCGGAGTTAATTCGACATCCAGCATCAGCTCACCTATAAAAACATACGATCCCATCCGGGGATGAAGAAGATTGGTGTTTTTCCCGCGCCATCCCAGACCGGCACGAATGGCCAGTGCGCGTTCAGAAACGGGAGCAGAATCTACGAAAAAGCGACCGGATGCACCTGGAGACACCTCCTCCTGAACGTATTTCATCAGATGCTTCAACCGCTTTTTCAACACTTTGTGGTAGTCGCGTCCGAAAGCATACCTCGCAATCTTGAAAAGCGGCCCCGGCTTTTGATCCCGCGGGGGAGTATAACTCTGGAGTACGACAACAACCGACTTTGCCCCTTCCACCAATCGTGCAGGATGTTCGCGTTTTTCAACATTACGTGACATATAATCCATGCCGGCATGAAAACCTTTCTCCAGCCAGTTTTCCAGAAACCGCCCTTCTTCCTCCAGAGGCTCGGCAGTGGTAAATCCCACCTCGTCAAACCCCAGCGCGAGGGCTTTCTCCCGGATCATATCCGAACGCTGCCGGGCGATTAAGTTCATAAAAAATCCCCTTAAAGCAGCCCCAGTTCAAGCATGGCCTCTTCGGAAAGCATGTCCTTGGTCCATGGCGGATCAAATGTAAGATTGAGCTCCAGATCATTGACGCCTTCAATCGCCTGGACTTTGTCATAAACTTCCTCGGGAAGCGACTCGGCCACCGGACAATTTGGCGAGGTAAGCGTCATGATAATCCTCACTTTTCCTTCCTCCATCACCTCTACCTGATAGATCAACCCCAGATCATAAATATTCACCGGTATCTCCGGGTCATAAATGGTTTTGAGGACTCTGACAATTTCGGTCTCGATATTTAAAAATTCTTCACTCATGTCTTTTTTCTTTGTAAACAATCAGACGGGCTGCCGGGTTCATCTGTGAGGGTTTGTGAAATCAAAACGCCGGCGTCAGCCCTTTTCCTGTTGGGCCTTAAACGCCAGTGCATAAGCCTTAATTTGCCGGACCATAGCCACCAGTCCATTGCTGCGGGTAGGCGACAAATGTTCTTTCAGACCGATCTTATCAATAAAATAAAGGTCGGTGTTCAATATTTCGTCGGGCGTATGTCCTGATAAAACCCTCAGCAACAACGCTACAATTCCCTTCACAATGATGGCATCGCTGTCGCCCTGAAATTCAATTTTGCCATCTTTCATTTCGGCGTGCAGCCACACTTTAGACTGGCAACCGTCGATCAGGTTTTGTTCAACACGATGGGCCTCATCGAACGAATCCAGTTCATTCCCCAGCTCAATAAGCAGCGAATACTTATCCATCCAGTCATCGAACGCTGAAAACTCTTCTATAATATCTTCTTGTTTTTCTTCTATCGTCATGATGCTTTTTTTTTGCAAAGATAGAAACTTTAGTGGAAGACTTTATTCCAACATCGCTCCCACCCGTTTCAGCCCTTCCACAAGCCGGTCCACTTCTTCGCGGGTGTTGTAAAA
The DNA here is from genome assembly GCA_046483585.1 of Marinilabilia sp. Taxonomy (GTDB): domain Bacteria; phylum Bacteroidota; class Bacteroidia; order Bacteroidales; family Marinilabiliaceae; genus Marinilabilia. Next base: position 13,643 of record JAWOCV010000052.1, on the reverse strand, counting down.
CACGAAAGAGGCACGCACCGTACCGGTAATTCCAAAGCGATCCATGAGTGGCTGAGCACAGTGATGGCCGGTTCGCAAGGCAAATCCAAGCTTATCGAGCAGGGTTCCGGCATCAAATGGATGTGACCGTCCCAGAAGAAAAGAGACCACTCCGGAACGTTCTTTGGCTTCCCCAATGAATCGAAGATCCGGAACAGCCTGCATTTTTTCAATTGCGTATTCAAACAATCCTTGTTCGTAGGTCCAGATCTTTTCCAGATCTTTTCCCTTCAGATAATCAATGGCCGCTCCAAGCCCAATCACCCCTGCATAATTGGGAGTACCGGCCTCAAATTTGTAGGGCAGCTCATTAAATGTGGTTCCGCTAAACGAAACTTTATCGATCATTTCCCCTCCGCCCTGATAAGGCTTCATCTTTTCCATCCACTTGCTTTTTCCGTAAAGTACGCCTGTACCGGTAGGAGCATACATTTTATGTCCGCTGAAGACATAAAAATCACAATCCAGCTTTTGCACATCAACGGCCAGATGATGAATGGCCTGGGCTCCGTCAATCATTACCGGCACCTCTTGTTTATGGGCTGTTGCAATGATTTCTCTTACCGGGTTGATGGTCCCCGTCACATTACTTATATGAGTTACGGCCACCATTTTGGTCCGGGGGGATATTATCTGTTCAAATGCTCCCATATTCAGTTCTCCACTATCGGTCACAGGAATGACTTTAATCCTGATTCCTTTTCTTTCTTCCAGCAGCTGCCAGGGAACGATATTGGAATGGTGTTCCATCCCGGAAAGGATCACCTCATCGCCTTCCCGGAGAAACGTTTCTCCAAAACTGCTGGATAAGAGATTGACCGATTCGGTTGTTCCCCGCGTAAAAACGATCTCATCGGAAGAACCGGCATTGATAAATCCGGCCACCTTTTTTCGCACATCTTCAAAAGCTTCAGTACATAAGTTGCTAAGGTGATGCACCCCCCGGTGAATGTTGCTGTTAATGGTCCGGTAAACATCAGCCTCAGCCTCAATAACGGCCGAAGGTTTTTGTGTGGTGGCAGCGTTATCAAAATAAACCAGCGGTTTATCATGTACCTTTTCACCAAGAATGGGGAAATCTTCCCGTATTTTCTGAATATCCAAACTCATAGCGAATAAAAAAAGAAGCCGGTACCTGTCCATTTTGGCAGGTACCGGCAGTTATATCACGTTCATTTCTGTATCTCTACAAACAAGTAATGCCGGTACCAGCGCCCTTTTGTCCACACACTACACAGGAGTGACACTTATCGAGCTCTCCGCGAAACCGTTTCTCTACCAGATCCCGGATCTGCTCACGCAAGGGTTCTACCCTGATCTTCTCGATCACTTCGTAGGCAAAGGCATACATTAGCAAAATGGTGGCCTCTTCTTTATTGATGCCACGGGTGCGCAGATAAAACATGGCCTGATCGTCGAGTTGTCCCACCGTGGCGCCGTGGCTACACTTAACATCGTCGGCATAGATCTCAAGCTGTGGCTTGGTGTTGATCTTCGCATCGTTGGTAAGCAGGAGGTTGTTATTCGACTGGTAAGCATTGGTTTGCTGTGCATCGGGCCGAACCATGATCTTCCCGGTAAATGCACCGGTGGAATGATCATCCAGTACGCCTTTGAACAGCTCGTCGCTGAAACATTCCGGAACGGCGTGATCAATATAAGAGAAATTGTCCACATGCTGATTCTTGTCCAGCAGATAGAGCCCGTAGGCATATCCCTCAGCGTGAGAGCCGGCCAGCTTCAGTTCAATATTATTCCGGGCAACACCGGCATGCAACGTCAGGTTATTGGTCTGAACCCGCGAATTCTCAAGTTGCTCAAGATAAAAGCCACTCACCTGAGTGGTGGCATTGTGCTGGTTTTGCAAATTGTAATAGTCGAACCTGGCATCCCGTCCCACATAAGCTTCCGTGACATTATTCATCACAAACTTATCGGATGAGAGGGTATGATCGCAAACCATCACCCTTGCCTCGCTATTGTCCTCCAGAACAATAAGATTTCGCTGATTGGTCATCAATGCCTCTTCCGACATCAGAATATTGACGATCTGAATGGGTTTTTCCACCGTTACTCCTTTGGAAACATGAATGAAAAAACCGTCCTGAGCAAACATGGAGTTAAATGCCACAACACCATCCGAAAGATGGGGCGCCCGTAGGCCATAATATTTCTCCACAAAACCGGGAGAATCAGCGGCCAGACGGGCAAGACTTCCAACAGTCACGCCCTCGGGCAGTTCATCGGGATTGTTCCGGGTATAATACCACCCATTCACCAAGAAAATGGTAAAAGAATCCAGTGCATCTACATCACAGGAGAATACTTCCTCGATGTCCTGTGTCAGCAACCCGGGTTCGGTGCTTAAATGAAATTCACCATTGAAAAGGGGCTGCAGATTGGTGTACTTGTAATTCTCTACTTTATTGGTGGGAATACCCAGCTCATTAAAGGCATCAAAAGCCTCATCGCGGATTCTGTTCATGACAGGGGAAGACCGCTGCTCTATCCGCGACCGGTTGTCTTCAAACAGATTGCTGAGCGTTAAATCCTTACCTATGATATTTTTTACTGCATTATCCATTCAATTTCCTGTTTGATGTTCGGTCCACACTATACCTCCAACTCTTTTCTAATCCAGTCGTACCCGTTGGCCTCCAGTTCATGGGCCAGTTCTTTACCGCCGGTTTTGACAATTCGACCGTGATACAAAACATGCACATAGTCGGGAGTAATGTATTCCAGAAGCCGTTGATAGTGCGTGATCAGGATAGTAGCATTGTCGGGGCGTTTAAGTTTGTTTACACCATTGGCCACCACCCTGAGAGCATCAATATCAAGGCCTGAATCGGTCTCATCAAGAATTGAGAGTTTTGGCTCAAGCATGGCCATCTGAAAAATTTCATTTTTCTTTTTCTCACCTCCGCTGAAACCTTCATTGACCGAGCGATTGGTCAGATTGGAGTCAATCTCCACGAGGTTTTTCTTGTCGCGCATCAATTTGAGAAATTCGCTGGCTGACAAGAGATCCTCACCCCGGTGTTTCCGCAGCTCGTTAAGGGAAGTCCGCAAAAAGTTAACCATACTCACTCCGGGAATCTCCACCGGGTATTGAAAACTGAGAAACATTCCTTCGCGGGCCCTGTCTTCGGGTGCCATCTCCAGAATATCTTTCCCGTTAAAGAGTATCTCTCCCTCGCTCACATCGATCAGCTCGTTGCCGGCAAGTACAGAAGCAAGGGTGCTTTTGCCCGATCCGTTGGGACCCATAATGGCATGAACCTCACCGGCTTTAACCTTCAGATCAATGCCCCTTAATATCTCTTTGTCATCTATTTTGGCGTGTAAATTGTTTATTGAAAGCATATGTTAAATTTGAATAGAAATTGATACTTCGTTTTATCCAACACTCCCTTCCAGGTTGATCTCAAGAAGTTTTTGCGCTTCAACGGCAAATTCCATCGGCAATTGATTGATCACCTCTTTCACATAACCATTAACGATCAGTCCAACAGCCGTTTCCGTGTCTATACCGCGTTGATTACAATAAAATATCTGATCTTCTCCTATCTTGGAAGTAGTCGCTTCATGTTCAATTTTGGCTGTATTGTTGTTGATCTCAAGGTAGGGAAATGTATGGGCCCCACACTTATCGCCAAGCAACAACGAGTCGCACTGAGAAAAGTTGCGGGCGTTGTCGGCCTTTTTCGAGACTTTTACCAGTCCCCGGTAACTGTTCTGGCTTTTGCCCGCCGAGATCCCTTTCGAGACCACCAGGCTTTTGGTATTTTTACCGAGATGGATCATTTTGGTCCCCGTATCGGCCTGTTGATGATTGTTTGTGAGAGCCACTGAATAAAACTCACCGGATGAATGGTCTCCCATCAGCACACAACTGGGATACTTCCAGGTAATAGCCGATCCGGTTTCAACCTGGGTCCAGGATATTTTGGAATAATCCCCTTTACACAACCCCCGTTTGGTCACAAAATTATAAATACCGCCTTTGCCGTCTTTGTCTCCCGGGTACCAGTTCTGAACGGTAGAGTATTTCACCTCAGCCCTCTCCATGGCCACGATTTCCACGATGGCTGCATGCAGCTGGTTTTCGTCGCGCTGGGGAGCGGTGCATCCTTCCAGGTAGCTCACATAGCTGTCATCTTCGGCAATGATCAAAGTACGTTCAAACTGTCCCGTGTTTTGGGCATTGATCCGGAAATAGGTCGACAATTCAACGGGACTCCGTACCCCTTTCGGGATATACACAAAAGATCCATCGGAAAAGACGGCCGAGTTCAACGCAGCAAAGTAGTTGTCATTTGGTGGCACGACACTTCCCAGGTGTTGCTTGACAAGATCAGGATATTCCCGTATTGCTTCACTTATGCTGCAAAAAATTATCCCTTTTTCAGCCAGTGTTTCCCGGAAAGTGGTCTTAACTGAAACGCTGTCCATCACTGCATCGACCGCTACCCCCGACAATTGTTTCTGCTCTTCAAGCGGAATGCCAAGTTTATCAAAAGTGGCCTTCAATTCCGGATCCACTTCATCCATGCTGTTGAGTTTAGGTTTACTCTTTGGCGCAGCATAGTAGATCATATCCTGAAAATCAATCTCAGGTACGTTCAAATGCGCCCAATCGGGTGTTTTCATATTAAGCCAGTTGCGGTAGGCTTTAAGTCTGAATTCAAGCATAAACTCCGGCTCACCTTTCCGCCTTGAAATCTCCCCGATCACCTCCTCGTTCAGTCCCTTGGGAAGGGAGTCCATTTCTATATCGGTATAAAAGCCGTATTTGTACTCTCCCTTCGTAACCTCGTCTAATATTTTATCTTGTTCGGTTGCCATAATCGTATCTCTTCACTTGTTTCGGTCCTGTTCTGTAACAATGTGTGTATGCACAGAGTTCAATGGAAAAATAACATTCAAACAGAAATGCAAAGTTACCAAACATTTAGATTAAATAAAAACTAGCAGGCCTCTTTTGTTTTTTGTGGGATTTATTGACATCTGTTTATTGTTCCCCGGTAACTTGTATCTTTGTAGTTTAAAACTATTACCCATGAGCAAATCCATCACACCACTTTCAGAAATAGGGCTTTTCGGTCTGATCGAACGGATCGGGGATAAATTCCCCGGTGGTCATTCCGGCACCATCTGCAGCACCGACAATGATGCTGCGGTTCTTGCGGTTGAAAACAAAGCGTTGGTTACCTCCAATATTTTAATGCTGGAAGGCATTCATTTTGATCTCACTTACTTTCCGCTAAAACATTTGGGGTATAAGTCGGTCATTTCTGCCATATCCGATGTGATCGCTACCGGTGCCAGGCCCTCGCATATCAGTTTATCACTGGGCCTGAGCAGTAAAATCTCGCTTGAAGCCGTTGACCTTTTCATGGAAGGCGTTGCGCTGGCCTGCGAAAAATACAATCTCGACCTGGCAGGTTTCCGGCCTTCTTCCTCATTAACGGGGGTGACCATTTCAGCAACAGCCTATGGTTTTGCACAGGAAAACGGCGTTTATAAACGCTCAGGAGCCGGAGAAAACGATTTGATATGTGTAACAGGTGATTTGGGTGCTGCCTATATGGGACTCCAGTTGCTGGAACGAGAAAAGAAAGTGATGACAGAAACCGGTGAAAAAAATCCCGATTTCGGCAACTATGATTATCTGCTGGAGCGCCAGCTGAAGCCTGAGGCTCGCATCGAAACCCTCGAAAAGCTGCAGAAGGCAGGCATTCGCCCCACATCCATGACGCTTATCCGGGAAAGCATGGCGGCCTCACTTATCCGAATGTGCAAATCATCGGGAACCGGCTGCAATGTTTACGAAAACAAAATTCCCATTGACCATACCACTACTTCCCTGGGTGAAGAAATGGAACTAAACCCCCTGGTAGCAGCTCTTAACGGCGGTGAAGATTATGAATTGCTCTTCACCATTTCTCTGAATGATTACCAAACCATTGAACAAGGCGGAAAAGCCTTGAAAGATGTTTTTCTGATCGGACATATCACTCCTGCATCGAAAGGCTATACACTTGAGACAAATGCCGGGGAAGAAATTACACTGAAGGCCCGCGGTTGGGGAAAAGAGGACGATGATTCAGGTCAAGCCGGCTGAACAGGTTTGATCACGAAGAGGAAGATATTTTCCTGTGAAAAAATGATTTCTTAAACAACTGCATATATTCGCCCATTTTACCCTAATTTAACACCTAAAAAAAAAGCCATGTACGAATACATATCCGGGAAAATTGCCCAAACCACGCCTGCCTATGTCATCATCGAAAACAGCGGAATAGGTTACTTCATAAACATCTCACTTTACACATTTGAAGCTCTGAAAGACCAAAAAGAAACCCGGCTTTACATATATGAACACATCCGGGAAGACGCTCATGCTCTTTACGGCTTTGCAGAAGCACGCGAAAGAGAGCTGTTTCAACTGCTGGTCTCGGTATCGGGAATTGGCGCCAACACGGCGAGAATGATGCTTTCTTCCCTTCCGCCCGACGAAATTCATCAGGCCATCTCTTCCGAAAATGTCAACCAGATCAAAAGCATCAAAGGCATAGGTCTGAAGACCGCTCAGCGGGTTATTGTAGATCTGAAAGACAAAATAGGTAAAACCGGCGACGAAGGTCAAAAATTACCCGCCGCAGAGGACAATACAAAAGCCGACCAAGCGTTATCTGCATTAGTGATGCTGGGGTTTTCAAAAAATCCTTCACAAAAAGTCATCGACAAATTATTGCGTGAAAATCCCGGGACAAGGGTCGAAGACATTATAAAGCTGGCCCTTAAGATGTTATAACCTTTAAGGGCGAGCAATTTTACCTGATGCTGGAATTACATAAAAAAAATATACGAGCCATCCTTACTCTGACCGCTCTGTTGTTTCTGACAGGGATGGTGGCAGGTATGCCTGCCCCCCAGCAATCCGGTGAAACAGACAATGAAGCAACAGAACAGGACGAGATCGCCGATTCTACAGAATTTTTCAACATCGGCCGTGTCATCTATCCCTCCAATATAGACAAAGCGCCCGGCACAGGCCAAAAACCTTTTATTCCGCAACCGGACAACCTTTCTTACCGGGCCGAATATGATCCCGAAACCGGGTTGGTTTCCATACAAAAAACCATTGGCAACGTACCGGTCTCTCTTCCCTATACCATGACTCTTGAAGAATACCAGCAGGAAGAACTGCGTCGATCCATGATCAACTATCTGGACCGGCGGGAAAGTGACCGCCAGGCTGATATGGATTCCGGGGAGCCCGGCTTCCAGATTGGCGAAAGTGAAGCCGTCGAAAGCATATTTGGCAGCGGTGCCATCAATATACAGCCCCAGGGAATGGCTGAATTGCAGGTGGGCGTGAATCACACACGCATCGACAATCCTACCCTCCAGGAACGCATGCGCAAAACCACCACTTTTGATTTTCAGGAAAAAATCCAGATGAACATCACCGGAAATGTCGGAGATAAGTTGAATCTGGGCATTAACTACAACACAGATGCCTCTTTTGATTTTGAAAACCAGATCAACCTGGAATATTCGGGAGATGAGGACGAAATACTGCAAAATATAGAAGCCGGAAATGTTAACTTACCTTTGCCGGGGACCCTTATTACCGGTAGTCAAAGCCTTTTCGGTGTGAAAACAGAAATGCAGTTCGGACGTCTTACCGTCTCTTCCATCTTTTCACAACAAAAAGGCAAAACCAGTACGATGGACATTCAGGGAGGCGCCCAGCAAAAAGACTTTGAAGTGAATGTTGATGAATACGACAAAAACCGTCACTTCTTTCTTTCCCATTTCTTCAGGGAACACTACAATCAGGCTATGGAGGATCTGCCTGTTGTCAATTCCCCTTTCAACATCACAAAAATAGAAGTCTGGGTCACCAACCGGCAAGGCGATTTCGAAGAATCCAGGAACATTGTGGCTTTTGCCGACCTAGGCGAAAACAGTGAAAACCTGGCCAATCCTGAGCTCTGGACAGGAAAACCGGGTGTCGCCCCTTCCAATGATGCCAACGATCTTCACCAACAAATGGAAAACACCTATTCGGATGCCCGGAATATCAACCAGGTATCATCGGTATTTGCTCCTCTCGAGGCGCAAGGTTTCCGGGGTGCAAGAGAATACGAAAAGATGGAAAATGCCAGACTTCTGGAAGATTCCGAATATGAACTCAACAGTAAACTGGGATACATTTCCCTGAACAGCTCATTGAATGAAGATGAAGTTCTGGCAGTCGCTTACGAATACACCTACAACGGAGAGAACTATAAAGTAGGTGAATTCAGCACAAGCGGCATAGAAGCACCCAACAGTCTGTATGTCAAACTCCTGAAAGGAACACTTCTTTCGCCCCGTGTGAAAACATGGGATCTGATGATGAAGAACATCTACTCGATCAATGCATACGAGGTGAGTGCCGATGACTTTTTCATGGACATCGTCTACCTCGACGATTCAAAAGGATCATACATCAATTATTTTCCGGAGGGTCCGGAACCTGATGAAGGCGGCATTAACGGTGAACTGTTCATCAGCATTATGGGACTCGACCAGCTTGACAGCAATCAGGAGCCTCATCCGGACGGGACCTTTGACTTTGTGCCTGGTTATACCATCCTGCCAAACCAGGGACGGGTTATCTTTCCAGTGACAGAACCCTTTGGAAACCACCTGGAAGAAAAACTGGAAGGAGAGCCGGAACTCATCGACAAATATGTTTTCCATGAACTTTATGACTCCACTTTCACACAAGCCTCTCAAAACACAGAAAGGACCAAATTCAAGTTACAAGGTACATACAAGTCCTCTGCCAGCAATGAAATTTCCCTCGATGCAATGAACATCCCCGAGGGGAGTGTGGTTGTTACCGCCGGTGGCATAAAACTTACCGAAAATCAGGATTACACAGTCGACTATACTTCCGGCACCATCCGGATCATCAACGAAGGTTTGCTCGAATCAGGGACGCCAATACAAGTATCTCTGGAAAGCCAGGAGATGTTCAACCTTCAAACAAAAACCCTTTTGGGAACACACCTCAACTATGAGATCAATGAAGATTTCAACGTGGGCGCCACCATGATGCACCTTCGTGAACGTCCCCTCACCCAGAAGGTCAATTTCGGAGATGAACCCATTGCCAATACGATTTGGGGGATGAACACATCTTACTACACAGAATCGAATGCCTTGACCAACCTCATCGATAAATTACCCCTGGTTGAAACCAAAACCCCCTCTTCCATTTCTTTTGAAGGAGAATTTGCCAAACTTAATCCCGGCCATCCCGATGTTATCGATAAAGAAGGCACCGCCTATATTGACGATTTTGAAGGAGGAGAAACACCTATCGATATCAAAAACTGGACCGCCTGGAGTCTGGCCAGTACACCCCAGGGACAGGAGGACCTGTTTCCTGAAGCTGCAAACATCAACGATCTTTCATACGGATTCAACAGAGCTAAACTGGCCTGGTACGTGATCGACCCGCTGTTTCTGCGAAACAACAACCAGACGCCTTCTCATCTCCGGCAAAATCCCGACCAGCAATCCAATCACTTCGTTCGTGAAGTTTTTGAGAAAGAGATTTTTCCCAATCGTGAAAGTGCTTATGGCGAACCCACCAACATTCCGGTCCTGAACCTGGCCTACTATCCCGACGAAAGGGGACCTTACAATTTTGACACCCGGCTGACCTCCGAAGGCAAGTTGAGAAATCCCAATGAACGCTGGGGGGGCATTATGCGTGAAGTGAGAACCAGTGACTTCGAAGCAGCCAATGTCGAATACGTGGAATTCTGGGTCATGGATCCGTTTGTTTATGATGACAGTCCCGACAGAGGTGGAGATCTCTACATCAACCTTGGTAACATTTCTGAAGATATCCTCCGCGACTCACGCAAGTTTTTTGAACAGGGCATGCCCGGTCCCGACGATCCTGCTGATGTGGACAGCACAACCTGGGGGCTCGTTCCCACCAAACAAAGTATGGTTGAGGCCTTCAGCAACGATCCCGACACGCGTTACAGCCAGGATGTCGGACTTAATGGACTCAACTCCGAACAGGAACGTGAATTCTACACCAAAAACCCTCACCCTTTTATCAATCTCATTGATGAACTCTATGGATCAGGACAACTCAATGATGATGCTTACGAAGAGATCATGGAAGACCCTGCTGCCGACGATTACCACTATTTCCGCGGAAGCGATTATGACCAGCAGGAGAAAGATATTCTAGACCGTTACAAAAACTTCAATAATCCCGAAGGCAACTCGGTCCCCTCCGAATATTCTGATGAAAGCTACAGCACAGCTGCTACAACTCTTCCCGATGCCGAAGACATAAACCAGGACAATACACTCAGTGAAGCAGAGAGCTATTATCAATACAAGATCAGCCTTCGCCCTGAGGACATGAAAGTAGGGGAAAATTTCATTACCGACGAGAAAGAATCTACGGTAGAACTGGAAAACGGAGAAACAAGTTCCGTGAAATGGTATCAATTCAAAGTCCCTGTAAGTGAACCTGATACCACCGTAGGCGATATGAACGACCTGAGCTCCGTTCGCTTCATGCGGATGTTTCTGAAAGATTTTACGGATACTACCATTCTGCGCTTCGCAACAATGGATTTGGTCAGGTCAGACTGGCGGAAATATTCCGATGAACTTTACGAGATCGATGACATGGTAAATTCCTCAGCGGATACACAGTTCGATGTTGCCACGGTTAATATTGAAGAAAACGGTTCCAGGACACCTGTCAATTATGTCCTTCCCCCCGGTATCGACCGGGTGATAGATCCGGGTAATCCGCAGGTCAGACAGCTCAACGAACAATCCATTGCACTGAAAACCACCGATCTGGCAGGAGGTGATGCACGAGGGATTTACAAAAGACTCAATATGGACATCCGTCAGTACAACCGGCTGAAAATGGAAGTCCACGCAGAAGAAGTCTCAGGCCATGCGCTCGATGACGATGAAATGGTGGCTTTTATTCGTATCGGAAGTGACTTTAAAAACAATTATTACGAATATGAAGTCCCTCTGAAACTTACACCTCATGGCAATTACAGTAACAACTCCTCCAGTGACCGTTATATCGTCTGGCCGGAAGACAACCGGATTGATATTCCACTGGAGTTGCTTCAGCAAATTAAGATGGAGAGAAACAATGCCATGCAGGAAGGAAATTCTGATGTAGCGGTCACAGAGCGTTTTAGGCGTTCCGATCCCGACAATCCCGACAACAAGGTAATGATAAAGGGAAGCCCAAACCTGGCCAATGTCCGCTCGGTTATGATCGGTGTCAAAAACAACACCCTTGACGAAAAAACCTCCGAAGTCTGGTTCAACGAATTACGACTCTCGGACTTTAACGAAGAGGGGGGCTGGGCCGCCAATGCCCGTATGAATGTCAAACTGGCCGATCTGGGGAGTATTTCTCTGGCAGGAAAAATGAACACTGTCGGATTCGGGAGCATTGATCAAACTGTAAATGAACGCAGCCAGGAAGACTTTCACCAATACGATATTGCCACGAATCTGGAACTCGGGAAACTACTGGGGCCAAGATCCCGTCTCTCACTTCCGATGTATGTCAGTATAAGCGAACAAGTCGCAACACCTGAGTACTTTCCCCTGGATCCCGACGTCTCCATGGATGTGGCCCTGGAAAATGCTGAAACTCAAGCCGACCGCGACAGCATAAAACATCTTTCTGAAGACTACACCAAACGCAAAAGTCTTAATTTCACAAACATAAGATTAAGACCCAAAGACGATGAGTCCCAGCTCTATGATATTTCCAATCTAAGTGCGACCTATTCATATAATGAAACCCAACACCGGGATGTCAACTCAGAATACCAAAAACGAAAAAATTACCGGGGTATCCTGGCTTACAACTATTCCAAGCAACCACTGATGTATGAGCCTTTCAAAAAACTGGATAGTGATGCCCTTCAGATCATCCGGGATTTCAACTTTGCACTATTGCCCAGTCAAATCAACTACAGATGGGAACTGATGCGCGATTACAACGAATCCCAACTCAGAAATATCAACAACCCTGATTTTGACATTCCCATCTCTGTCAGGAAAAATTTTAACTGGAACAGACACTTCGAAATGACCTATAATCTCACCAAATCTCTGAGAATCGATTTCAGAACAACCACCAATGCACGGATTGACGAGCCGGAAGGTGCCGTCAACAAAGATCGCTACAGAGACGAATATGAGCAATGGAAAGACTCGGTGATGCAAAATATCATGTCGTATGGCCGAACCACAAATTATCAACACAATCTGGATGCCAGTTATAAACTTCCAATCAATAAACTTCCACTCATGGACTGGACCTCTGCCAGTGTTAATTACGGGGCTCTTTTTAACTGGAGGCAGGGTCCCATAACCGAAAAAGATTACGAATGGGGCAATACCCTCCGGAATTCCAATACCATTCAGGCCAATGCCCAGCTGAACTTCAGCAACCTGTTCAACAAAATTCCATACATCAAAGACCTATCACAACCGCAAAGGAGGTCTGACGGAGGAGAAGAGCTCCGATATACCAGTCACAGTTTGGAAATTGAAGAAGAGACCCCTCTGGAGATCAATCATCAACTGGGCACACGTAATGTACAGGTACGGATATTCGACAGTAACGGAAGACCGGTGGAAGGCAATACAAATATTATTGATGAAAACAATGTGTCTTTTACAACTTCCCGCAATATATCTAATGCAAGAACCCTCATTACCGGCCGGAAAGAGACCACTATCTCTCCTCTAAGGATCGTGGCCGACAATGTTTTGAAAACGATCACCGGAATAAAAAATTTGTCTATCTCATATTCTGCCAACAACGGAACGACTCTCCCGGGTTACATGCCTGACCCCGGCTTTCTGGGAAGCAAAGATGTGCGGGGGACAACTGCTCCCGGCATACCCTTCCTGCTGGGATGGCAGAACAGGGATTTCGCCATGGAAGCTGTTGAAAACAACTGGCTAACAACCGACAGTACGCTTAACAGCCCTTATATGATGAACGAATCAGAAGATTTCAATATAAGAGCCACCCTCGAACCTTTTGAAGGCATGCGGATTGATCTGAACGCTACTCGCAGACACTCAAGCAACATGAATGAATATTATCTTTTTGACGGCGATCAGTTTCGTGGTGTTTTCAACACCCAGGAAAGAGGAAGCTTTTCCATGAGTTTTAATACAATCGCCACAGCCTTTGAAAAAATTGAACGCAAGGGAAATTACGAGTCGGAAACATACAATAGATTCCTGACCAACAGGGAGATAATTGCTCAACGTCTTGGAGAAAAGCGGAGGGGGATGCATTATCCCGAATCCGGAGAGTACGAAGACTCCCCCATTGCCGGCAGGCCATACAATCCTTCAGGCTATCCCGACCTGGGCCATGAGGTTGAATCAGGTGCAGACGGATACAGCCTAAACTCCAGGGAAGTGCTCATTCCCTCTTTTTTGTCGGCCTACTCAGGAAAAAGCCCCAGCGACATTTTCACAAATCCGTTCCCTGCCATCGC
>JAWOCV010000243.1:0-7005 GCA_046483585.1 Marinilabilia sp. | reverse complement strand
TGGCCGTCTTTGGCCCATAATATTTGGGCACTGGTCCGTCGAAGGGCAGCATCAAAAAATATTTTATTGGTGTCAACATCTTCAACGACTAAGATAACTTTGTCGCCCCAATCCTGATTTAAAGCGTTGCTCAAATTTGAATCCGACATAATAAAATTTGGTTAATAAATTTCTCATTTCCAACTCCTGTTACTTGTGCCCAAAATAACACTTTATTTTTTAATTTTCCTGAAAAAATTATAGAAAAAATATCATGGTTTATGTTTTCGGAAAGAATTATAGCAAGTTCCACAGAATTTTTGTTCATTTGAGGAAGCAGGGAAGGGGACATGAATTTCACACCCGGCAAAACCGTAAAAGATTGGAGCAGAAGTTCTGAATTGTCTGGAAAAAATGATCGAAAAAAAATTGCCTTATATATTCTTTTTCCTGGTATATATTCTGGCTACGGGGCAGTCTTATGCTGTTACTATCGGTAATGAGCAGACGAACGATTCCGTTATGCCCGGAACAGTAGATCAAATGACTCTGGAAGAAAAAGTTGCTTTGCTGTTAATGCCGGTCAGAGGAAACAACGAAAAAACAGCATTGGATAAATTTTCTTTCAGAGGAATTGAACCTTTTTTCGGTAAAGATCTGATCTTTGACGGGAATAGTGGATTTGTAACGCCTGGTATTCCGGTTCCTTTTCCCGATGCGATCACCATAAAAAGAATTCAAGACAGAGATCTGAAAGAGCGTTTAAAGGCTGATCTGTTTTATCAGGCATCCATTAATGGGTATTCCGGTGTTTTCGCAACAGCCGACTATCTTTTTCAACCAGAAGAACCCGCCGGGATTTCCACCAATGAAAGAAGGAAGGATCATAAATTTGCTCTCTGGATATTTACCAATGATGAGAGAGGAGTTGATAATATTCCCGTTTATGATCTGCCCGGTCAGATATTTTCACCAAGTCGCAGTTTATCTTATTCCGGGAATAATGGATCGGAAGAAGTATTTGACAGGGATTGGGTTCTGTCAGAAAAACCGTCCTATAGCAGGAGTTTTGAGGAACTTGTGGATCAGGGGATTGTTTTCCGGACAGAACAATACGAACGTGATCACAGTCGCCTGGTACGGGCCTATCGCAACAATATGCTCATAGAGGAAGAACTGGACCAGGGATGCCGGAATATTCTGGAGGTTCTCGAAAAGAAACGGAAATTTCCGTTTCCGGTAGAAAAAGTGGATCCGGGGTATTCCGAATTTGTCCGAAGAAAAGCTTTTGAAAGCTCCCTGCGTTTATTTGTCAGAGATCAGGGGCCATTGCTTCCTTCCGATTTAAGTAGTTTGAACATCGAAATTGTGTCCGACACAGATGCTGACAAGTCCAGTGTTTTTGAAGATATGGTTCAGAATCATATTACCACTGAAACTTACGACAGTTCAGAAGTGGATTATGTTTTCTGGTTGGCAGGCTATGAAGAGATGAACGATTCTTCACTGAAGCAGCGTATCGACCGTTTTGAGGAAAATTTTCCGGGTGCCCGGGTTGTTTTGTTTATGGGAAACCCCGGGAATTATTTTTATACCCATGCTTTGCCACCCGGAATTCATGGCCTTCTGGCGGGAGCATCGGATTGGCCTGTGGTATGGGAAATGCTTGCCCAGGCTGCCTTTTCAGGTCTGGAAGTAGAGCAGGCAGAAGCAACAGAGCAGTGGAACCCCTCATTAAAAGGACTTTCCGTAAAAAGAGAGCAGAATCGCATTAAATTTGGTGTGCCCGAAGAAGCAGGAATGAACAGGGACAGTCTGGCACGAATAGACGAGCTTGTGAACGAAGCCATCAAAGAAAAAGCCACACCAGGGGCTCAGGTGATGGTCATCCGGAAAGGCACAGTAGTCTGGCACAAAGCTTATGGTCACCATACATATGAGGGAAACAAGCCCGTCACCAACAATGACCTGTATGATGTGGCTTCCGTGACCAAAGTTGCCGCTACCCTGCCATCGTTGATGAAACTTTATGATGAGAGAAGGTGGTCTCCGGATGATTCTTTGTCACATTATTTTCCCCAGGCCGACACCACAGACAAAGGTAGTATCCGGTTAAAAGAGCTGCTGTTGCACGAAAGCGGGCTTCCTTCTTTCATCCCATTTTATCTCAATACAGTTGACAAAGATGAGTTTAAAGGGAGTCTTTTTTCCCGTCGATATTCCTGGCAATACAACATCAAGATTGATGATTACACCTATCTTAACCGCAATGTCACTTATCGCGATGATGTTTTTAGTCATGAGAACGACTCTGTCTTTTCGGTGCCCGTTGCTGGTGATCACTTTATGAACACTGGCTATATCGACTCTATAAAGGCAGAGATACTGACTGCTCCCATACGTTCCAGGCATAAATATCTTTATAGTGATCTGGGGTTTTATTTTCTCGGGGAGCTCGTGCCCCGGCTTACAGGCATCTCGTTGAATGATTTTTCGGAAAGGTACTTCTTCCGGCCCATTGGGGCCCGAAGAACAACCTTTCTGCCTCTGCAGCATTTTGACAAGGAGCACATTGTGCCCACCGAAGATGACAAAGCCTTCCGGAAACAGTTGTTGCATGGCTGGGTTCACGATCCGGGAGCAGCTATGCTTGGAGGGGTAGCCGGTCATGCCGGACTTTTTTCAAATTCAACCGACATGGGGCGCATCATGCAGATGTTACTCAATAAAGGGAGGTACGGCGGCAAACAATTTCTAAGGGAAGAGACGGTTGATTTATTTACCCGCCAGCAAAACGGGGTGAACAGGCGTGCTTTGGGCTTCGATAAACCCGAACCCGATACTTTAAAAGTCAGTCCTGCTTCAAAATATGCCTCTCAGGCATCATACGGACACAGTGGCTTTACAGGAACTCTGGTGTGGGTCGATCCAATGTATGACCTGGTTTTTATCTTTCTTTCCAACCGTATTCACCCCCATCAGTATAATAAAACGCTCATCAAAGAAAATTACCGAACACGGATTCAGGATGTGGTTTACCGTTCCTTTTTCAGAATACCTGTGCCGGGTGCTGGTTTTGAAATGTGAAAATAGATCAATATATTTGATCATGTTCATAGGTGATCAAACCTGGTTAAGATTGGATTAGATGCGAAGGTTTGATCGCCGTTGGTTTAACCAAACAACACATCTATGAAAAAAAAAATCTACTACTCCTCAATTATCTTAATTCTTTTGGCCTTATTTTCTTCATGCTCCGAAAAACAACTCGAACCTGATGCTACAGATCATATTACCGTGGAGGACCCCCAGGTTACAAGAGATATTGAACAGATCAAAGAAGAAGGGGTTCTGAGGGCCATAATGGTTTATAGTGGCACATCTTACTTCATTTACCGCGGTCAGCCTTTAGGGTATGAATACGAGCTCCTTCAGCGTTTGAGCAAACACCTTGACGTGGATCTTGAAATTGTCCTGGCCCACGATATTAACGATGTCATCAATATGCTTAACCGGGGGGAGGGTGATATTGTTGCCCACGCTCTCACTGTAACCCAAAAACGTCAGCAGTTTGTGAATTTCATGGACTATTTGTACCTCACCCGTCAGGTACTTGTGCAGCGAAAACCTGACAACTGGCGGCAGATGAAGACGCATGAAATTGAAAAAGAACTGATCACAGACCACATTGAACTTATTGGGAAAACGGTGTCTGTGCGCCGGAATTCGGCCTACTACAGCCGTCTGATCAATCTGGAACAGGAAGTTGGAGGTGAGATCGAAATTGATACGCTTCCGGGTAGTCATTCAACACAGAAAGCCATCAAAATGGTGGTAGATAAAGAGATCGATTATACAATAGCCGATAACAACATTGCGGAACTCAACAGTTCCTATTACCCCATTCTTAATGTGGAAACGCCTGTAAGCTTTTCCCAGAGAGTAGCCTGGGCGGTCAGGAAAAATTCACCGGATCTTCTGAAAGCTCTTAACGATTGGGTTGGAGAACTGAGGGATAATGTTGATTATTACGTCATTTACAATAAATATTTTAAAAACACGCGCTCTTTCAGGCAGCGGATCACTTCTGATTTCTTCAGCGAAAATGCCAGCAGGATAAGTCCTTACGATAGTATTGTTAAAAAGCATGCAGACAGGATCGGATGGGACTGGCGTTTATTGAGCTCTTTGATCTATCAGGAGTCCAGGTTTTTACCCCAACGAAAATCCTGGGCAGGAGCAGAGGGGTTGATGCAACTGATGCCTCCCACTGCCAGGGAGCTCGGTGTGACCAACGTGAATGATCCATCGCAGAATATAAGGGCTGGTTCCTCATATCTTAATCAAATTTGGAAGCGGTGGGAGAACATTCCGGATTCTACCCAGCGTATAAAATTTACCATGGCCTCCTATAACTGTGGATATTCTCATGTGGTTGATGCTCAGCGTCTGGCAGAGAAGCATGGTGCCGACCCGAAAATATGGGACAATAATGTGGAAACGTATGTGCTTAATCTGATGTACCCGGAATATTATAATGATGAAGTGGTCCGCTACGGTTATGTGATGGGGGAAGAACCGGTTAATTATGTCCGGCAGATACTGGAGCGTTTCGAACATTATAAAAAACTTCTTCCTCCCGAAAATGATGAAGGGGAGGAAGAAGAGGAAGAAGAGACGGAGGATGAGCAGGAAGGTTAATTTTAGAGTGTGCTCACATGTATTTAATGTGTTGCTCCTTCGGGTAAATTATAAAAGGTTTCAAAGGCCCTGGTGACATATTCATGGTCTTTAACGCCTGAAAGTTCGCGGACGGAATGCATCGCCAGCATGGGGTTTCCGATATCGACGGTTCTGATATCGAGTTGGGTGGTAGACACATTGCCAAGTGTTGATCCGCCGGCCATATCGCTGCGATTAACAAATTTCTGAAAAGGTACGCCTGCCATCTTACAGATGGTTTCAAAAACAGCGCTACTATCCCCGTCGGTGGTATATTTCTGATTGGCGTGCACTTTGATAACGGGGCCCTTATTGATAAGGGGATGCAGAACAGGATCGTGTTTTTCCGGATGATTGGGGTGAATCGAATGGGCCATATCAGCCGAGATCATGAAAGACCGGTAAATGGTTTGCTGAATAGCTTCCTCTTCCTGCCCCGCTTGTCGTAATATCCTTTCAAATAAATTACGGAATACTGGTGAACCGGCTCCCTGCTTTGTCTGACTGCCCACTTCTTCATTGTCGAAGATGCAAAGCATCTTTGTGGAAGAGGAGGGTGTGGCAGCTGTCATGGCTTTGACTCCGGCATGGACCATAGCCAGATCGTCGATACGGGAACTGGAAATAAACTCGTTGGCAGCTCCCATGATGCAGCCTCTTGAATTTTCATTCAAAGTAATATCATAATCCAGTATGCGGGAAGCTTCCACTCCTGCTTCACGTGCCAGCAGTTCAAGGAGAAATCCATTTTTTTCCCTGCCTTCGCCCAATATTCCGGTCAGAGGAAGCATGTCGGTTTGTTTGTTGAGCTCAATTCCTTCATTCACCGAGCGGTTCAGATGAATGGCAAGGTTGGGAATGATCATCATGGGGCGGTTGAAATTCACAAGCCTCGGTTCCGGCCGCAGCGGATCTTTGCTTTCAATAATGACACGTCCAGCCATGGAAAGGGGACGGTCGAGCCAGCTCATCAGAACAGGTCCGCCATATACTTCGGTGTTGAATTTCAGATAGTAATCTTCCACGGTCATTTCGGGAGAGGGTTTGATCTTGAATGACGGCGAGTCGCTGTGGGCACTGATCATTCGAATGCCTGTTTCTTCAGGAGGTTCGGTTCCGGTGATGAAAGCGAAAATAGCCGAACCGTTGCGTGTGGTATAATATTTTTCGCCCTTTTTCAAACTCCATTTTTCCGAAAGATCGAGTTTTTGAAAACCGGCCTTCTCAAGCATTCTGGAAGTGTTGACAACCACATGAAAAGGACTGGGACTTTCGTGAATAAAGTCGATAAGTTCTGTTGCTGATTTGAGTGTTTTTTCCATGATGCACTTTGTTTTGTTTTCTAATTTATCTGTATCAGCCAAATGATTTTTAGCCCTGATGTGTTTCCCTAAAAGAAAAAGCCTCACTCCCGGGAGGATTTATTAATTCATGAATCACTATTGTCCGGAGAATTTATTTAAACAGTGGTAGATTGCTTCACTTCGTTCGCAATGACCTTGAGTATCAGGAGGCAGAGTGATGGGATGGGGTTGGTTTTCGGCTTTGCCGAAAACCAACCCCATCCCATCCTTAAATTCCGCTGCATCCCAGTCATTGCGAACGAAGTGAAGCAATCTCAATTTGTTTTACCGGACACCAGTGTTCATGAATTAATCAGTCTTACAAATTTAGCGTTTTTATTTAGCCTGATCTATTGAGTGAAGGTAAACCATTTAAAGTTGCAAACGATTTTCATGGCCCATTAATGAGAAATTTTAATCCTCTAATCTCATCTGTGATATGGACAAAAAACTTTATGTGTCCTCTTGAATTCTTTATTTTTTTGTTATAAATTTACTTAAAGAATATGTAAAAAAGGCAAGGTATTTAAATTTAGGTATGGAATTTGAAATTTTTTAATGTAGTTTTATGTCAGATATTTACATCTGTCTTTACAAAGATTTTTTTTGATGGAGAGGTTTATTGCCTTTGAGTATTTAATAGTTTAAAGATGGGCATATGAAACATTATCGTATAAAAGTAAGAGACGACAAAGTTGAATTTTTTGAGGAGCTTTTACGCTATCTTGACTTTCTCGATTACGAGCAGGTAGAGAATTTTTCCGAACCACGTATTTATAACAATTTTGAGCTTAAGGCACGGGATACAGAGGACCCAAAAGGAAGTAAACGGAAATCCAAAACTTTAGCGGGCAACAAGCGCGGAAAAGAAAAAGAAAGTGAAGAGTCTTCAGCAGAAAGTTTAAGGGAAGTGCTTTCTAAGATTGATCAGATGCGTGACGAATCAAGAAAGAACAAATAG
>JAWOCV010000168.1:0-24370 GCA_046483585.1 Marinilabilia sp. | reverse complement strand
TTTGTTTATAGGGGTCGGCACGGCCACCACATGGAAGGTCGCCTCCCGAAGAGCCGCCGGGTCACTGGTGAATTCGATGTCACACCCGTCAAAATCGGAAGATTCCAGCTCGTTGCTGGGATCAATGTGTTTTTTCATCTGTTCAACCCGTGAAGGTTTGATGTCAAACCCGATAACCTTCATGGTCCGGGCAAATTCGAGTGCTATAGGAAGTCCTACATAACCAAGGCCCACGACAGAAAGACGGGCCTCTTTGTTGATCAGTTGCTGATGCATATGATTCATATTTAAAGTTATTTTTTTCTCTTCTGATAAATTCTTTCAATGATATCAACCACTTTCAGCCCTTCTAACGCATTGGTGGTAACATAAGTTCGCTCCTTCAGGGTCTGAATGACATTGTCGATCACAAACTGATGATTAGCGGCCGATCCCTGATAGTCCCCGTAATTATTCGAGGGGTTGGCAGGAGCTAATTCAGGCATCTCGTAATCCCGGATATTACAGACCTTCACCTTGTTCATATACTGCCCGGAAATTTTGATGGTCCCCTTCTCCCCGATAATGGTCATTGTACTCTCCAGATTTTGATCCCAGACAGCAGTGGAGAAGTTGATGGTTCCCATGCCTCCGTTCACAAAATCGAAGATTACTGACCCACTGTCTTCGAAATCGGTGGAATGCTGATGGGCAAAATCGTTGAACACGGCCTTTATGTTGGTAATGTCGCCGAACAACCAATACAGCATATCGATGAAATGGGAGAACTGGGTGAAAAGCGTCCCTCCATCGAGACTGGCGGTACCGTGCCAGCCATTGCTCAGGTAATAGCGATCATCCCGGTTCCAGAAACAACTGAGCTGAACAAAATAAATCTTTCCCGGCAATCCTTTCTGCATTACCTCCTTCAGCCATAACGAAGGCGGTGAATACCGGTTCTGCATCACCGTGAAGACATGCCTTGACATCTGAAGGGCCTTATGAATAATCTCTTCACCCCCGGCCCGGCTGAGGGCCATAGGCTTTTCCACCACCACATGCTTGCGACGGCCAAGGGCTTTAACCGCCTGAGATGCATGCAAGCCGTTGGGTGTGCATATGTTTACCACATCACAGCCGTCGATGTTTTCCAGCAATTGATCGAAGTCGGAATAATAAGGTATATCCCGGTTATCCCAGCCGGTCTGCTCCGGTGACTTTACATCACAAACAGCACATAGCTCGGCCCCGGGGTTTTCATCGATCATAAGGGCGTGACGTTTCCCGATATGCCCCATGCCCACAATGGCGAATTTTACTTTTTCATCGACCATACGATCATAACTTTTTCACCCTTCTTTCCTCCAGGGTGTATATTTCACCGCTTTCGGGGCAAACGGCCCGGCGGTTTTCATCAAATTCGAGCGGATGTCCGTACTCACTCATCCATCCTGTGTGGCGCGCGGGATTGCCCACCATCAATGCATAATCGGGCACATCATGGGTTACCACAGCACCGGCTCCGATGAAGGCGTAACGCCCGATGGTATGACCACAAACAATGGTCGCATTTGCCCCAATGGTGGCTCCTTTTTTCACCAGGGTTTGTTCATATTGACCTCTTCTGGAAACGGCACTCCTCGGATTGGAAATATTGGTGAACACGCACGAAGGCCCCAGAAAAACATCATCTTCGCAGATGACACCCGTGTATACCGAAACATTGTTCTGGACCTTCACATTGTTTCCCAGAACAACATCTGGTGAAACCACCACATTTTGTCCCAGATTACAATTGGCCCCTATACGGCAGCCGCTCATAATATGGCTGAAATGCCAGATACGGGTACCGGGACCTATCTCACAACGATCATCCACCACGGCGGTGGGGTGGACTTTGGGAAAAGAAACATCATTCATTTTCAATAGATTGTTAGATTTTTAGATTTAAGACAATCCATATACTGTTGATAACCTACATCTTAACAAAAACAACCGTTTAGTCCTAAGTAATTGTTTAACAAAAACTCGCAAAAGTTTAACGGACTATTGCATGTCAGTAATAGTCGTTATTTTCCATTTCCCCCTGCTCCATCAACCGGCCGTTCTCTGCAACGGCGATACAGTTCATGAAAAATTGCTGATCTTTTCGGTAATATACATGATCTCTTCAGTTACCAGCTCTGTATGAACCGGCAACGAGAGCACCTCTTCACATAACATCTCACTCACCGGCAGAGAAACACCCGTCTGATCGTACTTTTCAAAAACGGGGAGTTTATGCAATGGCCAGGGATAATAAATCATTGAAGGAATACCCTCCTTTTCAAGATATTGCTTCAAATGCTCCCGCCTGCCATTTTTGACCCGAACGGTAAACACATTGAAGGTATGCTCGCCACAAGAACTCTTCCCCGGCAACTGAAGAAATGATGCATTTTCGAGTTGTTGGTAATAGATCTCCGCACTTTTTTGCCGTCGCTCAATAAAATCCTCCAGGTGTTTCAGTTTCTCATTTAATATGGCGGCCTGAATGGTGTCCAGTCTGGAATTCATACCGGTCCGTTCATTAAAATATTTCTTCCGGGCTCCGTGATTCATGATCATCCGCAATCTCCCGGCCAGAAGAACATCTTTGGTGAAACAGGCGCCCCCATCGCCAAAACATCCAAGGTTCTTGGACGGAAAAAATGAGGTACATCCGATATGTCCGATGGTCCCCAGTTTTTGGTATTCACCGCCCACCAGGCATCTGCCGCCCATACTCTGTGCACCATCCTCGATCACCCAGAGCCCGGCTTCCCGGGCCACTGCCATGATCTCTTCCATAGGAGCGGATTGGCCAAACATATGTACGGGTATAATGGCCCGTGTCCGGTCCGTTATGGCCTTTTTTATCCGGTGGGGATCAATATTGTATGTTTGGGGATCCACATCCACCAGCACCGGTTTCAGGCCGAGCAGAACCACCACTTCCAGGGGGGATACAAACGAAAAAGCCGGCATGATCACCTCATCTCCGGGAGCCGGATCAATTGCCATCAAGGCAGCCTGTAAAGCATCTGTCCCGTTACCGCAGGGAATAACATGTACCCCCTCAAGATACCCCGAAAGGGCACGGGAGAAAGTTTCCACTTCCGGGCCGTTGATATACCTTCCGTGGCAAAACACCTTTTCAACAGCCCGGTCTATGGCCGGCTTCAGCCAATGATACTGGGTCGTTAAATCGACCATTTGGATGTGTTTATTTGTCATATGGCAATCTTATGAAATACACCTGTCATAATTAATCCTGATGGATCAAAACCCAAAATTAAATCCAAATATCCCTTCAAAACCGTCTTCCCTGTACAGTGAGGGCAAATACTCATCCAAACCGGGCCCGCTGTTTTCTCTATATCCCAAAGACAAATATACATAACCATCGTTAATGATTTGCCAGGAACTCTTTAAATCTATTTTCTGCATACGCCACCTCACTTCATTCATAAATGGCAGCCCCCAACGGGGTTCTTCAGGGTTGAATTCCGGATGTCCGGCAAGATCTCCCTCTTTCAGAATGGTTTGATAATCCTTACCCTTTCTGGATCGGGTGTATTCCAGTTCTATCTTTACTCCGCGAACAGGCATATACCTGGTACTGACAAACCACTCGTCGCTATTGTCCGTCAAATAATGCCCCATGTTGTAACCATTGCTCTCCAAGGTGGTTGTAGGGATAATGTGCTGATAGACCATGGGGTTGGTGCGCGTATATTCAGCGGTAAAAACAAAATCCGGGGGGATGCCCGTAACCCTGACCCCTGCTTTTGCACTTACATAATTGGAATGTTGCGCTTTATCAAACATACGATTGATGGATATCTCATCCACAAAAAGAGAACTGAACAGATGGAGATGATCGATCTGACGGCTGCTGACATCCAGAAACATCTGGGCATTCTGACCGGTATGGTTGGAAGCTGCGTTATAGGTGTGGTCCACCGATTTATAAAATAAAAAAGGGTTCAGATAAGCGGGGTTTATCTTTGTATCGGCATAAACGATGCTATTGCCGAGGGATACATGCAAACGGGGCAGAGGCTTGAACGTAAACAAACTGGCAGCAAGAAACTTGTCGGCAAACACTTCCCTCGTTCCGTCATAATACTGAAACGACCGGACGCTGTCCACCACCTCTGACACAAGCCAGCCGTGCATGTAATTCAGTTCAAACCAGTCCACCGGCTTGACATTCAAAGAGAAAAAAGCATGCGAAGGGGTGTTGCCGGAAAGCAGGTTGGCCCCGTTGTATCCATGCCCCCATACATAATGGTCTTTATGAAGTCCGATGGTTCCCCATTTCCACGACCAGGACAATCCTCCACGGGCTTCGCTGTAGTCTTGTTCCTCCTCATCTCCTTTGTAAACAGCCCCCCGGCGATTGACAAGATACGGCCGGCCCCCCATCAGCTCCGATTCATAATTGTCGCGCAAGCTGCCGTAAAATCCGAAATGATCCCCAATGGTCCCGTGGAATTCGCCTCCGTTTCGCCGGCGATAAACATTGTGGTCTCCTGCCCGTGTCCATTCCAGACCAAAAACGGGATTCACTGTAAGACGAAAGAGGGAGTCGCTGTAATAAAACAGGTCAAAGCGCTTGTCTGTGGGATCTTCTCTGGTGAGTTCTTTCCCGAAATCCCGCAGGTAAAAGGCCACTTCCTCACGCTGCCGGGCTGTCAATCCCTCATGATCTGATGCTTCCTGCAAAAAACCGGCGAT
The DNA here is from genome assembly GCA_046483585.1 of Marinilabilia sp. Classification (GTDB taxonomy): domain Bacteria; phylum Bacteroidota; class Bacteroidia; order Bacteroidales; family Marinilabiliaceae; genus Marinilabilia. Next base: position 19,630 of record JAWOCV010000168.1, on the reverse strand, counting down.
CTCTTTCCGGCTGTAGGGTTTGATCACTGACCGGAGTTCAATGATACCGGTCCCGGCCAGTTCGTCCATAAACTCATAGATCCCGGGGTTGTCAACGTGAACGGGAACATGCTGGGCCTTACCCCGGATGCCGCTGAAGCTAAGCAACATAATCAGACCCAAAACGGCGATGAAGCGGGGATGCCTGAAGTTTTCCCCAAAGCACGAAAGATGACTCCCCCCGGGCCTGCCTGACTGGCAAGCAAAAAAACCCGGCAGACGGCTCAATGAAAGACCTTCCCGGATTTTCTCAGGAGATCCCGGTTTAAAATCCCGGATCCATCCGCTGAAAGCGTCAGGCAGGTTCCATCCCATCCTGAAAAATAAATTTATTTCTAAAAAATAGCACCTTTTTCGATTGTTCATATTCATTTTCAAATTTCATGAGGCCCCGAACACTTCCAGCATTCTTTTGCCGACAACTTCCGGGGTGGCATTCTGATGGTACCATGCTATGGACTTTTGCGCAATTTCTTTCATTTTTCCGGGATTTTCCAACAAATGGCGGATGGTTGTCTCAAGTTCTTCAGGATTACAGCTTACCAGCGGGATCCCGGGATAACACTCCCGTGCCCAATCTTCCATCCGGCAGATGACCACACAACCGCGTGACATCCCCTCAACGGCCAGAAGTCCAAAAGTGTGGGTAAACTGATCAATCAGGATATGGGATCGCTCCAGATTGTCAAGCACCTCACGGTTTGACATTCGCCGGGAAAGGTACTCCAGATCAAAATCCTTCCGCAACTCCGGAATGGCTGATTCAACATATCTGGTTCCTTTGAGGTCACGATGAGACGGAAAATGCATGATCCGGACAACTGAAAGATCATTGAAACGCTCAACCGCGATTTCATGGCCGGGCGGATCGGCCATCAACCACATGGGCAGGGCCCTTTCCGGGTTTTTCAGATACCCTGACGTGTTGGGGCGGGAAAAGATGTAATCGGCATATTTTTCAAAGGTCTGTATCCGATTTTTCTTCAGGGAAGGGGTAAGGCAGAGGCAAAACGCCTGTTTCTTCTCATCGCGGCAATACCAGCAGTCGCTGTATTTCATTGTGTTCAGTTCATCATGGGGATCCTTTTCGGCACAGCCCGGGAAGAAGAATGCGATCTTTTTCCCCATAAGCCGGAGCCAAAACAGGTCGTGGTGACCATCGAAAAAGGTCACGGGTGAAATAAAATAAAACAGATCGTACCTGAAAATGACCGACATAAAAAACAAAAACCGTAAGAAAGCATTGACCGGTCTCAGCACAAAACGGTTGTTCACCAACTTGACCGGTCCCTTCCGTTTCAGCGACCGGAACTGCAACACCTGTCTGTCGGCAGGATAGCCAAACTCATGGGCACGATACGTATAACTCCGGGCCTTCAACCCTGCCGCTCTTAACGCGCGGGCAATGTAATAGGCATTGCCGGCCGTATTTCCCGGGCCCACAAACACCTTTTTTATGGATCTTTTATGGTTGACGGGCATAAGACAGATCTTCAAGTTTCACAAAATCATATTCCCCCTCAAGGATGGATCCCAGCAGGGTTGCCGTTCCAATATCCTGGTTGCGATACTTCACCAGATGTTCCGGCGATTGGTAATGGGACCGTGCCGATTCATAGCGTTCCGGATTTTCCGTATTCAGGAAAACGTGCACCGGATGAAAATTGAGTATGTTCAATCCTTTCTTCATTTCGAGTCCGCTTGTATGGAAAGATCGCCCGAAAGAGAAATGCAGGTAATCCTCCCAGTTGAAGGGAATCCGCAACATGCCGTTCCACAATGGAAAAACTTCCAGATGCCTGCTGTAGGGCAGACAGATATTGCTTTCATAGGCAAATCCCATATCGCCAAAAAGGCCAACCAGTACATTGCTCACCAACGACGAGTGGGAACGAATGCCACGACTTCCGGGGAAAGCATCCTTCAGGGGATACACAATATCCTCAGGACGCCCGGGATCGCCATTGAGCAAAGGATTGAAGTTGGGATGAATTCCAATTTCAAACTGTTTCGTATCAAGGCCTTTTAAGAGCGTTGTTTCGTGGGTGGCAAACAACGTACAGCAGATCCCCGCCCGGGAAATCATTTCCAGGGTGTGGCCCAGAACCTTGTCGGGGGCCCAGTCGATATCTATGGTGATCGCAACCTGGTTCATATCTGCGGATCAAATATTTTCAGCCACCATTCAAAACTCAGCAGGGACCATATCAACAAACGGTGATTGCTGGCACCGCTCATATGCTCATCCATCAGTTTCTTTGCCACACAGGGATTGATATATTCATAGAGGCGGGCCTCCTTATCGTAAAGCAAGCGGCGGATGTAATCCATGCTTTCGCCCTTGAACCAGCTGGCATCCGGAGCCGAAAAGCCCTGTTTGTGACCATTGCAATAATCGGCCGGGACATATTCCTGCAACATCTCGCGCAATACCAGTTTCCCATCGGTGGAGAACGACTTGAACTGCCGGGCCTTTCCCGCCACATCGTTCTCGTTTATATCCACCTTGTGCTGCCAGTCTTTCAGTTTCAACTCCACAGGAACCTGCATAGCAAAATCCACCAGATCGTTGTCGAGAAACGGCAGACGCGTCTCCAGTCCGTGGGCCATACTGAGCTTGTCCTCCACCAGTAACAGTCCGTGCAGAAAGGTTTTGCTTTCGAAATAGAGCGAGTTGTTGATGAAAGATTGGGGGCTTTGATTGTTTTCATCAATGGTTCCTTTATCCAGCAATTTGCGGAACACCTGTTCAGGACGACCGAAATCAAGCTCCTGCCTCAACCATGGCTGGAAGAAGCTCTCCCGGAGTTCATCGGGAACCAATCGCTGCCAATAACGAAAGTAACTGCCCGCAAATCCGTCTTCCCAGCCATCCCGGGTGTTATGATAATACCGCCAGGGATATCCGGCAAACAGTTCATCACCTCCCGTGCCCGAAAGGCAAACTTTCACAAAACGGCCGGCCAGACGGGATACATAATAATTGGGATACGACTGCCCCACACGGGGATCTTCCAGGTGATTGATCAGGGACGGCATCACCCGCTCCATGTCACCGGCCTTCAGAACAACCTCATAATGTTCGGTTTTGTAGCGGTTCGACAGATATTCCGACCGTTCCCTTTCATCAAAATTCAGTTCCATGCCCGATGCGGAGGAAAGATCAAATCCGGCTGTAAAAGATTTTAAATTGGAAAACCGGCGGGATGCCACACAGGTAATGCCGCCACTGTCCATGCCGCCGCTCAGGTAAGCCCCCACTTCCACATCGGCTATAAGCTGTCGCTCAACAGCCTTTTCAAACAAACGCCTGAGCTCTTCCACCGCTTCTCCCTTTTGCATGGAAACGGAAGAGTAGCGAAAATCCCAGTAACAAACCGGCCGTAAAGTCTTATGCCCGGGAAAAATTTCCAGGTAATGCCCCGCCGGCAGGAGCTTAACCCCATCAAAAAAGGTCACATCACTGAAAATGTTCTGGAAAGTGAAGTACTCGATCAATGCCTCACGCGACAATTTGTGCCTGAAAGCAGGATGTTGCCGCATGGCCCTGATCTCCGATCCAAACAAAAAAGCAGTGCCTGCCGGCATATAGTAGAGGGGTTTAATGCCATAACGATCGCGGGCCAGAAGCAGCTTCCTTTCTCCGGAAAACCAGGCAGCCAGTGCAAACATTCCGTTGAACCGGCCAATGGCTTCAGATCCCCAGCGGTGCAGAGCATTGAGCACAACTTCAGCATCTGACCGCCCCCGGAACCGGCACCCCTCTTTTTCAAGTTCGGTCCGTAATTCCTGATGATTGTATACTTCTCCGTTGTAGGACAACATCACACGACCGTCATGCGACACCATGGGCTGATGCCCGTGCCGGGACAGATCGAGTATGGCAAGCCGGCGATGGCCCAGCGCAACCGGACCGTCAGAAACCACCCCCTCACCATCGGGACCACGGTGGCCCAAAACAGAGGTCATCCTTCGGCAGATCTCTTCACCGGCCGGGATGTTATCATGGTTCAGAATACCGGTTACGCCACACATACTTTCAGTTTTTTTACAACTTCGGTTTGATGGGCATCGGTCATGCCATGATACAATGGTAAAACCAGGGTTTCTGTAAATGCTTTAAGACTGCCGGGGTATTGTCCCCTGAACCGGGCACGTCCTTCCTGAAAAGCCGGTTGCCGGTGCAGGGAATAAGTGCCGATCTGCACCTCAATGCCCTCTTTACGCATCTTTTTCATAACCTCATCACGATTGGCCACCCACACGGCATAGCTTTGATAAGAGTGCCGTCCATGCCGGGTGGTTTGCGGAATCCGGATGTTCCGGTCTTCCGCCAGAAGCTGGTCGTACCGGAAAGCCAGACGGCGGCGCTCCTCCAGCAACATGTCAATCTCTTCCATCTGCGCAATGCCGAGGGCGGCAAGGACATCGCTCATCTTATAGTTGGTGCCGGGAGCCAGAAACTGTGACTCTTTCTCACCGGGCCGGCGGCCCAGCCCAAAATGCTTGTAACGATGCAACGCCTCACTCCACTCCCTGCTACTGGTGGTCACCATTCCGCCCTCACCGGTGGTCACAAACTTACGGGGATGGAAACTAAATACTGTCATATCGGCGTGTACGCCTGTCGGAACATCCCTGTATGCACTTCCCAGTGCACAGGCAGCATCTTCAATGATCAGCACACCATATTTCGCCTTGATCGTTTTCAATCGGTCATAATCCAGCGGGTTCCCAAACAAAGAAACGGGGACAATGGCCCGGGTGGCCGGTGAGATAACCTCCTCCACAGCATCTTCGTCGATAAGCATGGTGGCCGGATCGATGTCTGCAATGACCGGAACAGCACCCGTGAGTTGAACGGCATTGGCTGTGGCCGGATATGTGAAGTCGGGAACGATCACTTCATCGCCCGGCCGGACCCCGGCTACACGAAGAGCTGTCTCCAGCCCGGTGGTACAGGATGTGAAAGCAACGGCACGGGGAACCCCCGTATAACGGGCAACTGCCTCTTCAAAACGACGGGTGAAGGGACCCTCGGTGAGAAATCCACTGTCGAGGACCTCATTCACCAATGTCTTTGCCCGTTCGCTGATATAAGGTTTTATTAGGGGAATACGATAGTTAAGCATGCCAGTTTTCAATGGTTTCGATCATAAATTGTGTCACGTCAATATGGTCTTCGAGGATCTTTTCAGACTGGCGTGAAGCATTGCTCTTGCCTCCGGGGCGGCCCATCAGCACACCTGCTGTCTTCACGGCCATTGCTATGTCACTTTCCGAAGTCCCGTAATTCATAACCAGCCCGTATTGCTTTTCCAGATAGGTGAGGTAACCCGGCCGTAACCGGGAAATATATACCGACGGCGTACCCAGAACGGCCGCCTCACTCGTCATGGTCACACTTTCGCCCGCCAGCAGCGTAGCGTAAAAAAGTAAGTGGTGCATCTGGTGAGGTGGGATATTCAGCCTCATTGGTTCAAGTTCGGGAGGAAGAGAGCCTTCGGCACTGATAAAAACTTTGCCGTGCTGTTGCAATGTCCCGACCAGCTTAATTTTTTGTTCCTCTGAAAACTTATTCCGGCCATGGTCATGCCAGGCTCCCCGGCCAATAAAACGAACCACGGCAAATCTTTCTCCGTCACGGAGTCCAAGCATGTCCAGAACCTCCGTAGAAGGCTCAAAATAGCGTGGGTGAAGAGCAGCCAACTCCATCAATCCGTTGAAACGGTGGTGCTGTTTTCCCAGATCACGGGTGAAACATTCAGGGGTATACACCGCCTGGCTAAAAGGGCGGATCAGACGGCGATAAGCCATGGTGTACTCCGTATCGGTAAAGGTTATGTAAGGCTTTCCGAGTACAAAAGCCGCGGGACCGGAATACATAGTGCTGAAATCCAGAAACAGGTCGGGGCGGAACTTCATAGCCCGCCGGATCTGTTTGAATATTGTTATCAGGAAATAAAAGATCTTCCCGGCTTTTGAACGGCTGCCTTTACCCCTGTTGATAAAAGGAATGTCGTAATGCTCCAGCAGGGCTGGAACGGGGGCCCGATCGCGGGCCGTTATCAGAAACTGATGCCCCCGGCTTTCCATGATCTTTATGAAATTGCGGAAATAATGAACGTGTGCGGGGTGTCCTATGTCCAGAAATATTCTCATTGTCTGCAAAAATGGGTGAATACAAAAATTCTGACTTTTTTATACCAATAAAAGAACGTCCTTCCCACATGCCATAAAAACCAGTTATGTACATATGTATAACGCCCGGTTTCTCTGATCATACCTCCGTATGATTTTTTATACTGACGGGTCAATTGATCTTTCCCCGGTCTTCCCCCATCACCCATATCGATATATTGATATCCCTCATCCTGCAATTCACTGATGATGCTCCAGAGAAAACCGTCATACATCCATTCCTGGTCGGGGGGCAAACATGATCCTTCGTACCATATAAAGGCCCGGCTCTTCAGCATCATGACCATGGCCGCAGCTTTCATATGGTCACCCGGGAAAAAACCCCTGAACTTAACCTGGGTTCTCAAATCATCAGAATTACAGATGGCTTTAAACAGCGTGTGATGAGGAACCGGTCGTCCCTGCTCCCCGATTGTACACCGAAAGATCTTCCATGCTCCCATCACTTCCTCTTTGGTAGATAATTCGCGTACAGATTGATCGACTTTCTTCAATCTTTTGATATTCTTTTGCCGGTCGGGAGAAAGAGAAGCCCACATTTCGCCGGTTTTCCGTTTCATATCAACCCCCACCCTGAGATGGGATTCATAATAAAACCCGGCTTCTTCGTAAACAGGCTTATACGAGAGGCCTAACCTGAGATTGCGGATCTCCGTATAGATGGCCTCTGTCTCGGTATGCTGAACCAGGGTTTCCACCAGGGCCAGCAAAACACCAATGTCATTGTTAAGCACCAGTGGTCCGCCAAGAACGATCTGACGACGTGTGAAAACCGACAGCGGGAAAAAGGAATTCCAGAAATTTACGGCCACAACCAGCCCCACCAGTTGCTGATTCTCAAAAGCAAAAAAAGCCACAGGCTTTTGATGCCGGGTCTTTTCATAAACCTCATACATCCAGGGCATCTGGAATATGCTCCCGTCGGGATGAGCCTGCACGAATGCACCCCAATCACCACGGTCAATGGTGCCATCATATGTCTGAATCTTTAATGTCATTGGCTTATTCCTTCCCCGCTTCCAGTTTTATAAGCTTTTGCAAGTACTTATTATTCAATTGTTTAAGACTAATTGATTGTTTGTTTTAAAATACAGATTATCGACAACATATGAGTCGTCTTAAATCTAAAAATCTACCGATCTATAGTTTTTTAATTCCGGGGTTCCCTTCATCAACAACCTCTATTTCCTGCTCCCCGCATTTGCTGTATATTTCCTGTGTGAGCCTTTAAACAACTTCCTGACAGTATCTTTCTGCCGGCGGCTTTTCCATACAGGATTTCTTTTGCGAAAAGATTTGATCCGCTCCCGGTAAAGACCAAGTATTTTTTCCACAATCTTGTCATCATCCACTTCCTTTACACGCTGCCGTCCGTTGCACCACCCTCCGGCATCAATGGCCAGGGCCACTCCTTTTGCCAGCTCTGCCGGGTTGGCAGGACATACACGGCAACCACTGAGATTCGAAAGCCACTTTTTCACATCCCCCACCGGTGTTGACACCACAGGAACATTACAGGCCAGAGCTTCTTTGACCACATTGGGTGATCCTTCATAACGCGAGGTCAGCAATACCACATCGGCGGCATTGTAAAAGACCGGCATCTCTTCCAGTGGCTTTCCGGTCACAATCTCAAGATGGCAACCGGACCGGGCCAGAACTTCCATGACCGACCGGGCCAGTTCAACATCCTTGACCCTGCGCCGGGGATCAGCAGGCCATAATACCACTTTTGAACTTGTAAAACCGGCATTTTCTCTGGCTTCTTCACGGGGCATCTCAACAAACAGCGACAAGTCCACCCCATTGGGAATGATCACAGGCCTTCCTGCTTTAAGAACATCGGCCATGCTCTGACTTTTCACAATGGTCACGGGCCATACGAAAGCAGCAAAAAACCGCATCAGCCACCTTAACCAGAAAGATCCCAGAACATCGCTGCCCATCAGGGAAACAATCAGTGGTCCGGCCCCTGACAGAGCAGCCATGATCCCGCTCAGTCCGTAATGGGCATGCACCACATCATAAGATTGTCGTTTTAAAGTCTGACGCAGGCGCGGAATACTCCCTATATAGCCGGGCAGCCCCCCTGATGACACCCGGAAAAACGAAACGCTTAGCCCCTGCTTTTCAAGTGCACGAGCCTGACCCGAAACAGCCGCAGAGCATTCCCCGTTTCGGGCACCGCTGCATACAAAAAGTACCTTCATCCCCGTCATAATGTTTTCATATGTCCGGCATTTTTTTGCCGGTTATTAAATTTAAGGAATTATAACTCCGAAATCATAGAAGACTGGCCAGTGTCTGTGAGAATTTGACCAATTCAACAATTTTGTATATGAGAAAACGGTCGCAGGCATATATCGCCCCTCCTGAAAACACATTTTTTTCAGAAGAAAATCCTTCTGAGTAAACCCTCCCCGATGTACCCGGAGCCGGTTTAAACATAAACACACAGGCTAAACAAAACAATAGATGGAGAGCTTTAGTTGTGAAACAACTCGTATAACACTGTATTTCGGTGTTTTGATTCAACAATAGTCCGCTAAAAAAAGCCTAAACGCAGAGGCGCAAAAACGCAGTGATTTGATTATCCAGAAGTTGCTCTATTAGATCGTCAGATCTTTAGATTTAAGATCAATCGTATAACATTAATAAGAGCTTGCTGAAAACAAATATTATGCTTATTATGAGAGTGTTACAACTTTGTTTACAGTGTTTCAATATTTAATTTTAGCATCTTTCTGTTTTAACAATAGTCCGTTAAACTTTTGCAAAAACTTGATTTTTAGTCGTTTAAAAAACGTGCATTGTTTCTGCTAAGAGGCAGATTATTAATGTTATACGATTGATCTTAAATCTTATATCTAAAAATCTAACGGTCTATTGTTTTAAGTGAAGGTTTCAAAAAAGCTAAACATGTTATTATTCAAACGGCGGGGTGGCCTGTCCGTTTTCCGGACCTGCCTGGTGGCTTATGAAAAAGAGACTAAGGAAAAAATTATCCCGGCAGTGACATGATCATATGCAAAGACAACTTTTTTTTGCATATTTGGCAACAATTGTTAAAAAAGCAACAATCATGAGCCAGACCGACAGCGCCAAGCCGGAAAAAGGAAACAGTGTACTTGACTGGATAGAACGAATGGGCAACAAGCTGCCCCATCCATTCTGGATGTTTGTGTGGATCACGATCTTTGTTGTTGTGATCAGTGCCCTCACCACTTTTCTGGGTGTAAAAGCCACCGACCCCGCTTCCGGGGAGATTATAGAGGCCCAGAACCTGATATCGGGCGATGGTCTTCGCCGGTTCCTTCAGGAAATGGTGACCAATTTTGCCCATTTTGCACCGCTGGGATTGGTCCTGGTGATGCTCATGGGCGTTTCGATAGCCGAGAAAAGCGGCCTTTTGTCTGTGGTGATGCGCAATCTGGCATTTGCCGTCCCCCGGAAAGTCGTTTTGCCGGTGATATTCATGATCGGAGCCTGTGGCAACATCGGCTCGGATGCCGGCGTAGTGATTGTCCCACCCATCGCCGCTCTCATATTTAGCCAGATGGGGCTTCATCCCATCGCCGGTCTGGTCGCAGGTTATGCCGGTGCCACGGCCGGATTCACGGCCAATTTTTTCATTGCCGGAACCGATGTTTTGCTGGCCGGCATCAGCACCGAGGTGACGAGCGGAATTGCCGGTGCAGGAGAAGTGAGCGCCACGGCCAACTGGTATTTCATGATCATTTCTACATTATTGCTGGGACTGGGAGGCGCTTTTGTGGTCACCCGCTACACCATTCCCCGCACGATGCGGTTTGCAACCGGGGGTCAACATATTGAAGGCGCCACGGAGCACACCCTCAGCGATGACGAAAGAAAAGGTCTTCGCCGCGCCGGCTGGGCCGCCCTGATCTATATTGCCGTTGTACTCATCCTCACCATCCCGGGCTGGGCACCGCTTCGAAATCAGGAAACCGGGGGGATTGTTCCCTCTCCTTTCCTGAGGGGACTCGTACCTCTGTTGTTCTTTCTCTTTGCCATTCCGGGCTACTTTTACGGCAAAGCTACGGGCACCATCAAACACCCCGATGACGTCATCAAACACATGAGTGACGGCATGAAAGACCTGGCAGGTTACATCGTCCTGATGCTCGTGGTGGCCCAGTTCATCAACCTCTTCAACTGGAGTAACCTGGATGCCATCCTGGCCATCAATGGCGCCGAATTCCTGAAAGCCACCGGCCTGACCGGTCCATTCATGTTCACCCTCTACATGATGCTGGTGGCCTTTATCAATATTTTTGTGGGCAGCGGATCGGCCAAATGGGCCATCTTCGCTCCCGTGTTCATCCCCATGCTGTTCCAGCTGGGATACAGTCCGGCCTTCGTTCAGCTGATGTACAGGGTGGGCGACAGCATCACCAACTGCGTGAGTCCGCTTTATGTTTACTTCCCGCTGCTCATCGGCTGGATCCGGCAATACGATAAGAAAGTGGGCATCGGCACTGTGGTGTCGCTGTTAGTGCCTTATGCCGTGGTGCTGTTCATCATGTGGGTGGCCCTGCTATTTGTGTGGTTCTGGCTTGATTTGCCGATTGGTGTGGGTGAAGGGATATTTATCTAGTGTCTGTCCATAAAGTCCCATTTACTGCGTTACGCCTGCCTGGCGGGTTATAGAAAAGAAACATGCTGGTGTTTTGATTTAAAACAACTTAATCAGATGGTTACTTTTTTCAAAACGGCAGACAGGCTTGCCCGAAAACTACTCATTTACGTGAGTAAACTGCGTATTTTCGGGCTGCGCAAGCCCCCGATGATATCGGGGCAGGCTTTGTAAATGGAACTTTCTGAACAGACACATGATTACTTAGATACTTTCCCGAATTTATAGACGGGCACTATTTAGGGGCTCTTGATGTTTTTCGGGAAAAAAGAAAGCAATTTTGCATTCAAAAACCTTAAATTTGTATATAAACAATTCAATTTAGATCATGCTTATGAACATCATTGAGAAAAGAGATTATATCCATAGCCACCTGCACCAGATTAAAGAACCGGCTATTGATGAGTTGTACAATAAAATGGCCTCCTATCTTAGTGACGCTTTAATTGAAGAATCGGAAGATGACATTAAAAAAGGAGATGTTACCTCACATGCAGAACTTAAACAAGAGGTAAAGTCGTGGAGGCAATCGAAATAAAATGGACATCCAGGGCAAAGAAAGACTTGAGAAAAGTCTATGAATTTTACAGCCAATCCACTGGTGAGGAGAAGACCTTCGAAATCATTTCCAATTTGCTTGAACGAGTTGACTTATTATCAAATCCAAAATTAGCCAAAATGGGTGTTGAAGATGAGCAATTTAAACATCTTCAACACAGATACAAAAAACTAATAGAAAAAGATATTAAAATAACATACAGATTAAGTACCTCTCAATATGTTATTTACATAAACAGGGTCTTTGATACCCGGCAACATCCTTCCAGAAACAAATGATTTTCCCTGCTGGGCGAAGTCTCTGACTTCGTCCTTTGAACAGCATCATTCCATATCAAAATTACTCTTTCGAACTAAAAAAGGGCCCTGTATGTTTTTCCTTTAAAGCGATCATCTTTTTATCGAAAAAAATCGCCATCACAAAACGGAAAATCATGCAACAACCGGCATCACATACCAACAACCTCATCCATGCCTCTTCGCCCTATCTTTTGCAACATGCCCGCAATCCGGTGGACTGGCACCCGTGGGAACAACCGGTCCTGGACAGGGCGGTAAATGAAGACAAACTCATTCTGGTGAGCATCGGCTATTCGGCCTGTCACTGGTGCCACGTCATGGCCCATGAATGTTTTGAAGACCCGGATGTGGCCCGTCTCATGAACGAACACTTTATCAACATCAAAGTGGACCGTGAAGAGCGCCCCGATGTGGACCATTTTTTCATGACGGCGGTGCAGCTTATGGGTGGCCGGGGCGGCTGGCCCCTCAACGTGGTGGCCCTGCCCGATGGACAGCCCGTATGGGGCGGCACCTATCTTCCCAAAGAGCAGTGGATGGCCGTACTGGAAAAAATTCATCACCTTTTTCTCAACGAACGGGACAAACTTACCCATCACGCCCATAACGTCACGGCAGGCGTTGAGCAGTCCTCCATCATTGGCAACCCACAAGACACCAGCGTGGACATGGACGGTATCCTGAACCGCGCCATCGAAAACCTCAGCCCACAGTGGGATATGAAACACGGCGGACTGGGCGGAGCACCCAAATTTCCGATGCCCGCCCACCTTGAATTCCTGATGAATCTTCACCACCACCATCAGCAGGAAGAATATCGCCAATACCTGACAACCACCCTCGACCACATGGCCTCCGGAGGCATTTACGACCACATCGGCGGGGGATTTGCCCGGTATGCGGTGGATGACCAATGGAAAGTGCCCCACTTCGAGAAGATGCTCTACGACAACGCCCAGCTGATCAGCCTATATGCAAAGGCATTCTCCCAGTGGGAAAAAGAAGAATACCGGGAAGTGGTCCACGAATCAGCCGAATTCATTGAACGCGAGCTGACACACTCCTCAGGGGCCTTCTATTCATCCCTCGATGCCGACAGCGACGGGGAGGAAGGCCGTTTTTATGTCTGGACCGAAGAAGAACTGACAGAACTTTTGGGAAACGACTTCCCCGCTTTTGCCGATAGTTTCGGCATCAACGAAAACGGGCGCTGGGAAAACGAGCTGTACGTCCTGAACCGGACCCTTGATATGAATGCAGTGGCCACGAAACACGGGATGGATGCCGCGGCTCTTCGGAAAAAAGTCCATCAGTGGAAAGCCACCCTGTTCCGCCAACGCGAAAACAGAAACCGCCCCGGACTGGACGACAAAGTGCTGACTTCCTGGAATGCCCTCATGACAACAGGGCTTTGTGATGCCTTCAAATCCCTGGGCGACGAAAAATTCCGCCGCCGGGCCCTGAAAAACGGAGAATTCCTTGCCGGCGAGCTTATGGCATCTGACGGGAGCCTTCAACATACCTGGAAAGAAGGGAAAGCATCCGTGGACGGATTTATGGAAGACTATGCCGCCACCGTCAACGCCTTTATCGCTTTGTATGAGATATCGGGACAGGAAGACTGGGTCAGCCGGGCCGGGAAAATTGCCCGGTATGCCATCGAAAATTTCTACGATGAAGAGATCCGGCACTTCAGCTTTGCCCGGAAAGAACAACAGGAATTGCCCGCCGGCCATTTCGAGACACAGGACAATGTGGTGCCCTCTTCCGATTCCATGATGGGATTTGCGCTGACCCGGCTGGCCATGCTTACAGGAGAACAATCTTACCATGGGATTGCCGAAAAGATGCTCAGCACCATGTACGAACTTGTGGCCGACCACCCCGCAGGTTTCGCCAACTGGGGATCGCTCATGCTGCTTCAAGCCAGGCCGCGTTACGAAGTGGTGGTGGCAGGCGGTGAAGAAGCGGAACAGGCCCTCAAAAAATTGCAGGCCCGTTTTCATCCAAATGTGATATGGGCCCCCTTGCTTTCTCATAGCGCCGGAGAACTTCCGGTGGTCAAAAACCGGAGACCGTCCAATGGTGACACCCCTCTGATCTATTTCTGCTCACAGGGGGCCTGTCAATTGCCGGTCCGTTCGGTGGAAGAAGCTGAACAACAAGTCCTCAAAACCCGTTAAACGATAAAAAGGAGATTATGGAACACAAAGAGATCATACACAACCAGGAAAAACAACGTTTCGAGTTACAAGTGGATGAACACAAAGCCATGCTCTCTTATAAACGCTTACTGCCAGAGGTCTGGTCATTGAACCACACGTTTGTGCCCGGCAAGCTGGAAGGACAGGGCATTGGATCTGAACTGGTCAGGCATGTACTAACGCACTGCCTCAACAATGACATTCGAATCATCCCGGCATGCCCTTTTATTGAGGCTTACATCCGGAGACATCCCGAATGGAGTGATTTGGTGCATGAAGGTTAGTTGGTTGATAATGCCAAAATAAGCATCCGGACGACCGGCTAATGACCAAAAAGGGCCCACAGATATTAGTAGCTCAGTCGCAGAGTCAATAGTCAGTAGTAGCTGAAAGCTCGAAGCTGAAATCTCAAAGCTGAAAGCTGGAGAGAAAGGGTGTTCTCTTTTGCGACATAACCAAAGAACCAACAAATTAGTTAAACATCATATTTTAAACAACTTAGGATTTTTGTTAGATATTAGTGCTTCGGATAACCAAAAAAATCAAAATCCTCACTGTAAAGCTTATTCACAACATCATACATCTCCCTGGTCCACTTTAAATCAAAGTCCTTTTTGTCGGTTTGATTGGCCCTGATTCCGGTATCAATGCCAAGTTCATTTTTCATGAACTGCAGATCATCTTCCGATTCCAGCTTTAACGTGTGTACATTTCTGAGATTCTTCAATATTTTTACCTGGGGATGCAGGTGCCTGTTTTTTCTATACACCTGAGGAAGCAGTTGGATAAATTTTTCAAAATCGAGTTGATTTAAAACTTCAAATTTTTTCTGACGGGCGCTGAACAAAGAAATTCCCAGCGGTTTGAAAAAAATTCGCTGCGTTCGCCCCCATTTCCTGGAAGGACTCAAACACTTGTTGAGCTTATCTCTGTAGAATGACTCCAGGCGATCATAGGGATCTCTTCCGATCGCATAGTTGATCCGGGGCCGATATAACCAAATCAGTTCCTCTTTCAACTTTTTTAAACCACTGCTCTTTTTTAAAGTGCTGTACATCACTTTAAAGTTGGTGCTAATGAAGTAATCTTTCTCTTTGTTTTTGAAATGAGGCATAAATGAAGGGGGTTTTACTTTTTTATTGCAATGGCCTGACTTAGACCTGAATCAATGCCAATAATTTCCATGTCTGAAAACCCGGCACGAGTCAACCAGGTCTTGACTTCACTTTCAGAATAACAATCTCCGCCTTCCACCCCCACCAACATGTTGATAGAAAAAATGGCGCCCTGTTCAGGTTGTGTCTTCGAATCATCCATGATCCAATCCTGAACCACAACTTTTCCCCCGGGATTCAATGCATTGTAACACTTCCAGATTAATTCCTGGTTGGTTTGAAAGGAATTGCTGTGAATGATCGCCGAAAGAAACACCAGATCAAACCCGCGGGGCAGTTCATCCCTGGTGAAGTCACCTTCATAATATGCAATCTTATCTGAAAACCCTTCCTTTTGAACGATCTCTTTTGAGACAGGAATCACATTGGGCAGATCGAAAATGGCCGTTTTCAGTTCAGGTTTTCTGTCTAAGAAAGCCATACAAAAAACCCCGGATCCTCCGCCCACATCCAGAACGGATTCAACACCTTCCAAATCGATTTTTGAAATTTGAGCGGGAGCCTGTTTCTTCCCCCTGTCGTGCATGGCATGAATAAATGCCCCTAACCATTCGTCGCCTCTTTCATTAATCTCTTCCTCATGGGCAGGTTCCCCGGTTTTGACCACATCCGTCAAATGGCTCCAGGTGTTCCACAAATGCTCCGAATGCATCAATCCTGCCATATAATCGGGGCTGTTCCCCGAAAGATACCTCAGGCTATCCCCGGCATTGCTGAATTGTTCATCGTGCTTATTCAACAGCCCCAAAGCCACCAAAGCATTTAACAATCGTTCTGTGGCATTTTTATTTAATTTCAATGCTTCTGAAATGGATTCAGCATCATGACTTCCCTCGCCTAAATACGTGAAAATATCTAATTGAAAAGCCGTTAAAATGATCCGGCTTTTCTGGAAAGCCATGACGGATTCCCTGATTTCCTGCGGTCCCATAAACATCTCATTTAATTAAAAATTGATGCTCAAAGCTGCATAAATTGAGCCATTTCTGCAAGAGGTGAATGCCGGGTAGATTATCTGGAAGCTTACTTCCTAATAACCGTGTCAGGAAGAATCGGGACAATCAACAATTAACCGGCGGTTAAGTATTGTGAATCGCTCTAAATTTCCTTCATCATCCATTCTAAAATAATATCCAGAATTTCTTCGGGGACTCTATTTGATGATATCTTGCCATACTTCGTTTCTATACCATCAGGAGCCTCTTTCAATAGCAGATGGTTGTACCCGGTCAAAACTTTTACTTCAACATTTCTGTTGCCATTATCTTTAATGGCATTTGATAAGATATAAGCATCCGTATAAGGAACTCTTCTATCTGTTTTGCCATGAACAATTAACACGGGGGAATGTATTAAACGTGCTGTCTTTAGCGGGTCAAACCGGTAAAGGAATTCGAGATTCCTATCTTGTTTTAATAATTCCGGTAAATCATTCCCGTAAAACAATCCATTTTCAATTTGGTATTCTATAATATCTTTTCCGGGAGATCCTATCGCGGATAACAATACCAAAAATTTTATTGATTCATCTTTTGAAGCGATCATGTGCGCAATGGATGCGCCCTCACTCAATCCTAACAACCCAATCTTTAAAGAATCGATTTCTTTTCTTTTTTTGAGATATTGGATGCCCGCTCTGATATCATCCGCCCTCTCCGGAGTTGTTAAATGATTAATATTTCCACCTGAAGATTGCCCTACTCCCCGATCATCTAATCGAAGGACGGCAATTCCGTTTGAAGATAACTTTTCAGCAATTTGACGGAATGGCCGGTAAGAACCCAATGGTTTTTCCGGTCTCGAATTATCACGGTCATGAGCAGAACTTCCGGTCATCAATAATATAGCTGGCAGGTTTTGAACGGAATCTTTTGGATAGGTAAGAGTCCCTGCAATTTTATCTCCAGAGGGCAATTGAAATTCAATGTTTTCGCCACTCAACCCGGCATCCTTTGAGGGAAGATAATTGATCTTATCTGCATTATTCTGACAGCCAAACAAGAACAAAGAGTTCAATAAGAGTAATATTATCTTTCCAATATTCATGATGAAAATATCTTATTGGTTGTTGTTTGTTTTTTGATGTTTGCACCCCGTAATAGAGTGTAATTATTTTTGCCTCAATTATTTGGAATTTACTAATTTTATTTATATATTTGTATTGTATCTGAAATAAGGCAAGTCCTTAAAGTAGGATACACCCGGTGGTTACGGCCACCTTTTTTTATATCTCAACTATCCCCAAGTCATTTCTATTGGTTACTTCTCTTGTCACCACACTTTCAAGTCGTTTATAGAAGTTGTGCCCTCCTTTTTTTTTCATGTAGTTGTTAGGTTCATATCTCTGTCTAACACAATAGGCTAAAACATCATTCATTTGATGAATAAAGGAGTGCTGAGAATCTCTGAATATTGGGTCTTCAATTACATATTCCAGTTTTATATTTCTATAACCTCCTGCATAAAGCTTTTGCATATTTGGAACAGTATTGAAATGTCTCATTTTTCTGATAAGCTTTCTTAATCTTTCTCCTTCAGTATTATCGGAAAGTACTATCCCTCTATCATCAGGATTTTGAGGTCCTGAAAAATTATTATGACGTATAGTGTTTTCAAATCTCATTATTAACGTATTCCATGCAAATTCAAATATATCATCTGTTTTTCCATCCTTATCTAAGGCTACACTGAAAATATTAAGTTGCGGTTGATTATTTAGCCAATCCACACACTTCTTTAAAATGTCGAGTCTGTCATTTCTTTTAATTCTCTTCAACTCGCCAGGCTTATTAATAAATTCATTTGCATGAATTTCATCTCTTAGCTTTAGTCCCTTTTTATCTCTTAATCCGCGTCTAAAATCAACCAGGTTACTTAAAGTGTCCTTCCACCGAAGTTCATGTAATACAATAGCAGAGAGTACAAAATATCTGGTTGGACTATTATTTGTCCCAACATCTCCGCTTTCATCCACATACATCAAATACATTGACCTATATTTTTATCAGACAATATGTTAACTAGCACCCTCTGAGAACCATGCTTCTACGTATTCCCGATTTTATCCCAGCCCGCTGTGCCGATTCCGAGGCATATTCTGTGGCCATAGCTTTATGCGAACACGCTTTCAGAATAGAACCTACAGCTCAATCACATTTAAGATGCTTACCGAAAAAGAAACCCCGGCTGTTACACTGCTGAAAACACAATAAGTAAATCATGGCAGACTTAGATGTTCAGTGTGAGGGCTGCTGAATAAGTCAGCAGCCCCTACTTAAAATAGAACTAAACACCAAAGTAACCTAACCACACAGCCATGCACTATACACTTTGTTGGGGCTATGTTACTTAATCTGAATATCCATTCTTTTTCCTAGCCCTGTTTCTATTATTTTTCTTAATGTTCCCAATTCAATGTCGGATCTTTCATTTTCGATCCGCGAAATGTAATTTCTGGTGGTTCCACTTTTAATAGCTAACTCCTGTTGGGTTAATCCGGATTTCAACCTTATTTCCTTTATCAATCTGCCAATCTCCAATAGGAGCTCTGATTTTTCAGGTCGACTGTACTTTATCAATACATCGGCTCCTATTTCAAATGGAACGCGCATTTTTTTCCCATTTTTCATGGTTATGTATTGTTCAACATTATTCCATGATAAGGTGTTATCAATTAGCTCAACCTTGGCGAATTCGGCCGGATCATACAGTAAATAAGCCGTCGAATCAGGACTTATTTTTAGGTCTTTTAATACCTTATAAAAATCAATAATCCTTGATTCGCCATTGTTATAAACCACTGAAATCGATAAATCCTTGATCCAGTTAATTTTTAAAATCCTCGGTATTTTTATATTTCTCCTCATTTCAAATCAGGATTAAGTTCATAAAACACTTCTAAAGCCCAATCAGCATTTCCATACAACCAATCTACAACTAATTTGAATTGTCGAGTTGGTAAGTCACCTGCATAGATTTCTCCGATTTGAATTTCCAAAAGCACCTCGTATTCATTGTATATTGCATGTATATGTGGAGGCCTGTGATCTCCATTGTAAACATATATTTTTATACCATTGAATTCGTCTACTTTCGGCATTCATCTTTTTTTACAAAGGTATCTAATTAGGTACGATTTAGCAATAATTTATCTGCTTAATTTTTTGAAACGGAATGTTTTAGTAATTACCCCCAACGGCCCGCCAATATGCGCCTGGCCTGGGTTACAGTCCAGCTGTGGCTTTATCAGCTTGAACGCATGGGAGAGGGGAATACAAAACCCTCAATATGCTGTGGATGCCACGACTGGCGTATATAGCTTTGTTGCCGTTTCGTTGTTTATTTCAATTTATTTTTGTTGTCAATGTATATATCGTCTGATACTTTTTTTAATGCTTTCATAAAATCCTTTTCGTCAAGTGATTTTAGCTGAATCTTTACAATATCTCGTAATTGTCTATATCTTTGCTCTTTGTCAACTTGGTTGCGGATTAATA
>JAWOCV010000038.1:0-3982 GCA_046483585.1 Marinilabilia sp. | reverse complement strand
GGACTATTGTTATAAAACTTATCTGATATGGAAAATGGATCAACCGCTTCAAAGCTCCGTGTTTTCATCGGTTCTACCGATAAAACGGGGCATCAGATTTTATATGAATGGATCGTATTTAAGGCCAAAGAAGCCGGGCTTGCAGGTGTGACGGTTATTCATGGTACGATGGGATTTGGTGCCAGTTCCGTTATTCACTCCTACAAATTTTGGGATGTGACCGGGAAAGTACCCGTGGTGGTAGAGATTGTGGACGAACAGGACAAAGTATCCGCCTTTTTTGAAGACATTCGGCCGGTACTGGAATCTATGAATTATGGTTGTATGGTTACTATGGAAGATGTAGATGTGTTGATGTATAAAGCAGGGAATGTCAGGAACTGAATAAATATAACAAATTTTTCTTTCCCCCCTTCTCAAAAAAAATTATCTTTGCACGCGCAAAACGGTCCCGTAGTTTAACTGGATAGAACGTAGGATTCCGGTTCCTATAGTGGGGGTTCGAGTCCTCCCGGGATCACAAAGCTTCATCCTGATGGATTGAAGCTTTTTTTGTGTCTTCATTTCCCAATAATATTCTTACATGAACCTGGTAATCCGGGATCAATTGATCCGTTGTCTGTAATGTATGTGGTTGGATTAGGAGTCAGAATTATGAAGTTGTAAAAGAATATGTTGGAAATATTTCATTAATCCTCGTTTTTCATGTTTCAGAACTTGATGCCAACGTAATTTTCTGAAAAGAGAGTGTGAAAAATATGATGTTTTAAGAAAACAGGAAAAAAACATCCGAAAATCTTTTTACCTTTTGTAAAAACATTTATATTTGAACCGTCAAACAAGCTATTTTTTTATGAAAAGCCTCCTTTCTGTAAATAAGAAAATGAACATGACATGTGCCATGATGTGTATGTGTTGTGGGCATGCTATGCAGAAGGGGGAAATATGTTGATGCTACGATAAGTCAGATGATATCAAAGCAAAGGCCCTTCTGCATGATGTAGAGGGGCATTTTTTATGTAATCATCTTCGAAAATCCTGTTGTCACTTAAATTTCATTATCCTATGACCAAAAAAAATTTCCTTCCCATTGCCATCGATATAGCTGATGAAAAGATTCTGATCATCGGAGGCGGAAAGTCGGCGTGGAACAAGATCAAAATATTGAAACGCTTCGATGCACATGTTGAAGTTATAGCCCTCGAAGTTTGCGACGAGATAAAGAACAGCGGTATTCCTTATTTCATAAAGCCTTACGAAAAGTCAGACCTGAAAGGGTATCTGATGTTCTATTCCTGTACCAACCATCCCGGACTGGATAAGCAAATTGCTGCCGACGGGCGTGAGGCCGGTGTTTTGGTGAACATTCATGATCAACCGGACCTTTGTCAGTTTGTCTCGCCTGCCATTTACCAAAAAGAAAACCTGCGCATTGCTGTTAGCTCTAATGCCACTGATGTTTACTCATCTATCGAAACACGCAATGTTATAAAAAACTTCTTTGAAAATTCAGAACACGATAACAATCAATCAACCCAAAACTAAACACAGATGAGCGCTAAATTGTCACCATTCGAGGGGCCCCAGCTTGAGGCCCTGGAACAACTCACAAAACAACTAACCCCGGAGCAGACCACCTGGCTGAGCGGGTATTTTCAGGGCCTCCTGAACGCCAATGCTGAAAAAGGCGCCGACCCGAAAAATAAAAACAGTTCTGCCGGAAAAGATAATCCCCCCCTGACCATTTTATATGGCACCCACACAGGGAGGAGTGAAGCCATTGCCAAAAAACTTCACGACCAGGCTCTGAACAGAAATTTCAGGAGCAATTTATTTGCTATGGACAACTATAAAGCAAGAAATTTAAAGAATGAAAAGAATCTTCTGATCATCGTAAGTACCCATGGAGAAGGTGAACCTCCGCTAATGGCTGAGGATTTCCATCATTTCGTGACCGGCAGGAGAATTCCAAAGTTGGGGGGACTGAATTATTCGGTGCTGGCACTTGGCGACAAAAGTTATAAACATTTTTGCAAAACAGGAATAGATATTGACCAGGCCTTGAGCCGGGCCGGAGCGGAGCCCCTGACGCCAATTGTTACCTGCGATGTAGACTATGAAATGGATGCCGACCGATGGATTGATTCCGTCTTTACAGGGCTTGCGAAAAACAATCCGCCATCTCCCCATGCAGAAACTCAGGAGATCGGGGAAAACACAAAGCCGGCTGATTATTCCCGGAAACACCCGTTTGAAGCGACTGTTTTGGAAAAGGTTCGAATAACAGGCAGTGAATCGGATAAGGAAGTTTATCATCTCGAGATATCTCTCGAAGATTCCGGTATTACTTATGAGCCTGGAGATGCACTCGGCATCATAGCACAAAATCCGGACAATTTGGTGCAGGAGATTTTGGCCACTCTTGACGGTGATGGATCTGAGGCTATTGACACACATGCCGGGAATGTTACCATGAGGAATGCGTTGAAACATCATTACGAAATCACCGTCCTCACCAGGGATGTTTTGAAGAAATATGCCGAAAAAACCGGGGATACCAAAGTCCGGGAAATTGTGGATGATGAAAGTAAACTTGAAGCTTACCTGTTTGGTCATGATGTGCTTGATTTGCTTCATGAATTTCCCGGAAACATGAGCCTTCATGAATTCATTGAATTGTTACGGCCATTGCCTCCGAGGCTCTATAGCATCTCATCAAGTCAGGAAGCAGTAGGTGAAGAAGTACATATCACGGTTTCAAAAGTGCAATACCAAAACAAAGGAAGGGAACGACTTGGAGCCTGCTCAGGGTTTCTTGCCGAACAACTGGATTTGGATGATAAGGTGCTGGTCTATATTGAGAAGAACCATAATTTCCGCCTTCCGTCCAATGGCAACCCCATTATTATGGTTGGGGCAGGGACCGGCATTGCCCCGTATCGTGCCTTTTTGCAGCATCGTGAAACGACCGGGCAAAAAGGAAAGTCCTGGTTGTTTTTTGGCGACCGGCGTTTCTCATCCGATTTTCTTTATCAGGTCGAGTGGCAAAAATTTCTGAACGAAGGCTATCTCGAAAAAATTGACCTGGCGTTTTCTCGCGATCAGGAGGAGAAACTATACGTACAGCACCAGCTCAGAAAGCAACAGAAGCAGCTTTACGAGTGGATTGAAAAGGGCGCGTTTCTTTATTTATGCGGTGATATGACGCGAATGGCCAAAGACGTGGAAACAACTTTAAAGGAGATTGTAGAGAACCAGGGAGGAATGACTCCTGAAAGATCAGAGGAATTTATTCATCAGTTAAAGAAAGAGAAACGTTTTCAGTCGGACGTTTATTGAAACGAAAGACCGGACATTTCTATTCTGTGAGAAACCATCTCAACCTAACAATAAAACTTGTAATTATGCATGACCAAATTGATTGGAATACCCTGTCGGAGCTGGAAAAGATCAAACACGACAGCAACTATTTGCGCGGCACCCTCCCCGAGAGTCTGGCCGACCCCGTGACCGGTGCCATCGCGGATGATGACACCCAAATCTCTAAGTTCCACGGGATCTATCAGCAGCACGACCGCGATATAGCCGGAGAGCGCAAAAGACAGAAACTGGAGCCGGCCTTTTCATTTCTCATAAGGGTTCGCCTTCCCGGAGGCATTGTTTCTCCGGAACAATGGTTGCAAATGGACCATTTGGCTGATCTTCATGCCAACGGCACATTAAAACTTACCACGCGACAGGCCTTTCAGCTACACGGTGTGATAAAAAAGAAACTCAAGCCAACCATTCAGGGGATCAACCAGGTCCTTCTGGATACCATTGCCGCTTGTGGTGATGTGAACCGCAACGTGATGTCGCATGCCAATCCCGCCGAATCTGAGATTCATGCCAGGGTGTATGGGCTGGCCGGAGATCTGTCGAAGCATCTGACTCCTCAAACGCCTGCTTATCATGAAATATGGCTCGATAAAGAATTGGTCTT
>JAWOCV010000296.1:0-8693 GCA_046483585.1 Marinilabilia sp. | reverse complement strand
CCCGTTTCAGCACATTTTCTCATAGCGTCATGCATGACCCCGTTCAGACGTTCTGTTAGATCGCCACTGAAATTTCCGGCAAGAATATCATCATGGTTTTTAATGAAAATATCTGTGCAGGCATTTACCAGCTTTCCGATCACACCCGCCCGCAGGTAGGCGATCTGTTCATTGGTATCCGTTACTTCATGGCACACTTCCTGGATGCGTTTCAATTGCGCGGCCTCTTCCCGTGAATCATAAAAGGCCAGTAACAAATTGCGGGTCTCTTCCGTGGAAATGATGTCCAGCTTATGAGCGTCTTCAATGTCCATGATCTGGTAGCAGATGTCGTCGGCTGCCTCCACCAAATAGACCAGCGGGTGCCGCGCATAAATCCCGGGAGACGTCTCTTTCAGACCCAATTCTGAGGCAATATCCAAGAACATCTGTTTCTCATTCTGAAAGAACCCGTATTTTTTTAATTCCGGATGTCCCGAAGAATACGGATACTTTACGATGGAAGCAACGGTGGTATAGGTGAGGGCAAAGCCTCCGCTTCGCCGGCCTGCAAATTTGTGCGTCAGGACTCTCAGAGCATTGGCGTTGCCTTCAAAATTGATGAAGTCACGCCATACCTCCGGGTGATCAACCTTGTCTTTCAGACGGGTCCCTTCACCATGCTTAAAATAACCGGAAATGGCTTTTTCTCCCGAGTGACCAAAAGGGGGATTGCCCATGTCGTGAGCCAGGCAGGCAGCGGCCACAACAGAGCCCAACTCGTCGGCCAGCGGAAGCTCTTCTCCGTACTGATCTTTCAGGAAACGCGCCACATTGTTGCCGAGTGACCGGCCGACACTGGCCACTTCAAGACTGTGGGTGAGGCGGTTGTGGACAAAGACACTGCCCGGAAGCGGAAATACCTGGGTTTTGTCCTGCATTCGTCTGAAAGGGGATGAAAACACCAGGCGGTCATAATCGCGCTGGTATTGGGTGCGGTCGTGACGGTCGGGGCTGGTTGACTGCCCGGTTCTTTTGGTAGAGAGAAGTTGTTGCCATTCCATGCCGGTCGGTTTTAGTATATGGTGGTGCGGTACGTTTGCATTTCAGCGGCCAGATGTTTGGCCCTGCCCCGGGTGACCTGGTTGAGCAGGTTCCAGAATGACGGGCCATGATTCTTTTCAACTGTATGGCAAAGCTCATGCAGAACCACATAATCGATCAGATGATCGGGCAGACGCATCAATTGCAGGTTCAGGTTGATGTTATTGACTGCCGAACAACTTCCCCAGCGCGATTTCAGATTCTTTATGAAAACCCGTTTCACCTTGAATTGGTATTGACTGGCGAAATGATAGACCTTTCGGGGCAGAATGTTTTGCGCTTCACGTCTCATGGCCTCTTCAATGCCGCTTCGGATGGCTTCCTGAACAGGGGCATCGGCCATGTTCACATGGTCGGGGCAAAACACATTGAGAATGCCCTGATCGAGTTGGATTCTTATGTCACTGCGTGCCTCTTTCTGTACTTTGAGGGCAAAACTGCGTGTACGAAAATCCGTGTTCTCATCAAAAACGGTCCGGCACTCTTCCCGGGCCTCAATTTTTTCTTTGTTTTTGATCACCCACTTCTTCTTTTCTTTTAAAAAAGCCAGGGCTCTTCCGGGAGGATATCCCGGCGGAAACAGTACCGTTATGCCCTCGAACGGCTTAACCCGTATGGACAGTCGTTTACAACGGCGGTCGGAACGGAACAACACCGGACCGATGCCTTCGATATGAACAAGATTCCTTTCTGTTGGCATGTCAGCACAAAGTTAAATATTTATCCCTTTCCGGAAAGAGGGTTGTGAAGGTGTCATTTTTCTTCTGAACGGATCGGCTCAAAATACTGAATTATGTTCGAAATCGAACAACGGCTGTTGCAAAATCAGACAGTTTTTGAATGAACAACCGGGAGGGTATATGTCAAAACGCCTTGACAGCCAATAGTTAATAGCTTTTGGCAAAACTATTGTTGCAATTTGTCGGAGAAAATTCGTCTTTTCTATCAAAATGGAAGTTTTCTAACCTCGGAATGACGAACCAATAAAATTAGTCAGATGGACAACAGTATTATTAAAGTGCAGGGACTTCATAAATCTTACCGTATGGGGAACAATGCCCTGCATGTTCTGAAAGGGATTGATCTTGACATTAAATCCGGGGAGATGGTCAGTATAATGGGCTCTTCCGGCTCAGGAAAGTCCACATTGCTGAATATCGTGGGTATTCTTGACGGATATGATCTTGGGAATTATTACCTGGACAACATCCGGATCGGGAACATGAACGAAACCCGTGCAGCCCGATTCCGGAATAAATACATCGGTTTTATTTTCCAGTCGTTCAATCTCATTTCCTTCAAAAATGCCATGGAGAATGTGGCTTTGCCTCTGTATTACCAGAATGTCAATCGCAAGAAGCGCAATCAGATCGCCCTTGATTATCTCGATCGTATGGGGCTGAAGGAATGGGCCACTCACCTGCCTTCAGAGTTGTCGGGTGGTCAAAAGCAGCGTGTGGCCATTGCCCGTGCCCTTGTTTCGGGCCCCAAGGTGATTCTGGCCGACGAGCCTACCGGCGCCCTTGATTCCCAGACATCCTATGAAGTAATGGATATTCTTCAGGAAGTCAACCAGATGGGAATCACAGTCATCATTGTTACCCATGAAGACGACATTGCCCACCGTACTCAGCGCATCATCAAACTTCGTGACGGCATCATCGAGACGAACAAGACCAATGGTAAATATCAGCCCATCCGTCATGAAGTGTTTACCAAATCTTAATTCCGGACTGGAAATTTACTGATATGGTTTATTTATGACTCCCCGGTGGGACGGGAAAGGATGGACAATGTTGTATTCAATGACAAACCAATATGCTTAATTCACTGCAGGAAATATTATCAACCCTGAAACAAAACAAACTAAGGGCTATTATGACGGGCTTCAGTGTGGCCTGGGGCATTTTCATGCTCATTCTTTTGCTGGGCTCGGGCAATGGTCTTCAACATGGTATGGAGAACAATTTCAGGGGAATATCCAAGAACGCCCTTTGGATCTGGAGCCGCCAGACCCAGGTGCCGTACGAAGGACTTCAGTCCGGGCGGGATATTCAGTTCACCGATGAAGATTACGATCTCCTGGCCAATCGCTTTACCGATGATCTCTCCGATTTATCAGGGCGCTTCCATCTTCGGGGAAGCGGCAAAGTGACTTATAATGACCGTTATGGTGACTACAGTCTGGAAGGGGTTATGCCCGTTTTCAAAAACATACAGGT
This sequence comes from Marinilabilia sp., assembly GCA_046483585.1. Classification (GTDB taxonomy): domain Bacteria; phylum Bacteroidota; class Bacteroidia; order Bacteroidales; family Marinilabiliaceae; genus Marinilabilia. The sequence continues at coordinate 5,388 of JAWOCV010000296.1, read as the reverse complement.
GGTGGATATGAAATCGGGGCGGTACATCAACAATCCCGATATTGATCAGTACCGGAAAACGGCAATCATATCCGAGCCCGTTCAAAAGTCACTGTTCAAAGAGGAGGATCCCATAGGGAAATATCTCCGTATAGACGGGGTGCCGTTTATGGTGGTCGGTACCTTTGTTGACCGTCAACGGGAAGATCAGGAAAAGATATACATTCCTTTGAAAACTGCCCAGAGGGTGTTCAATGGCAGTAACCGGCTGAGTGAACTGGCGGTTGCCACCAATTCAATGAGTGTTGCCGAGAATAAACTGGTCGAGGAAGAGATCAAAACCGCCCTCAAGGAAAAACACCGCATTTCCCCGGAAGATGATCAGGCTCTGGGAATCTGGAACACACTGGAACACTTTAAACAGGCCCAGGGTGTGTTTACCGGTATACGTTTGTTTGTATGGGTTGTCGGGATCATGACCATCATCGCGGGAATTGTGGGGGTCAGTAATATTATGGTCATTCTGGTTAAAGAACGCACCAAAGAGATCGGCGTCCGGAAGGCCATGGGAGCCACTCCCTGGTCGGTTGTGAGGCTGGTCCTGTCAGAGTCGGTATTTATTACTACGATATCAGGATTTTTCGGGCTTGTTATTGGCATGGGGCTTCTTTCGGCCGTTTCCATGGTGATCACCAATATTGCTGCCCAAAATCCGAGACTGGTGAGAATTTTCTATAACCCGGAAGCGGATATTTCGGTGGTTGTGTCTGCCCTGGTGGTTCTGATCGTTGCCGGGCTTGTGGCAGGGTATGTTCCCGCGAGAAGAGCCTCTGCCATTAAACCCATTGAAGCGCTTCATGACGAATGAGCGACTGAATAAACGAACTGATATTCTAATATAAATATAGGAACCGTGTTTGATTTGGATCGTTGGCAGGAAATTTTTAATGCCATAAAACAGAATAAATTCAGGAGTATACTAACCGCTTTCGGGGTGTTTTGGGCCATTTTCATGCTCGTGGTAATGACCGGCTCGGGGAATGCCTTGATCAATGGTATTACTCATGGATTTAAGGACTTTGCCACCAACAGTGCTTTTCTTTTTGCCAATCGCACCACAGTGGCTTATGAGGGGTACAATCGTGGAAGAAACTGGAATCTGAACAATGAAGATATGGAAACCCTCCGCAACGAGATACCCGAAATTGATGTTCTGGCTCCCCGCCTTCAGGGGTGGAGCCTGAACTCGGGCCGGAATGTTGTGCGGGGCAAACGGTATGCCGGGTTCAATGTGATGGGAGATTATCCCGACTACCGGAAAATCGATCCCTGTACCATGCCTTACGGGCGGTATCTCAATAAAAGAGACATTGAAGAGAGGCGAAAAGTCTGCATTATAGGGGAGGAAGTGTATGAAGTTATGTTTGATGAGGGAGAGGATCCCGTTGGTGAGTATTTACGAGTAAACGGTGTCTACTTTATGGTCGTGGGGGTTTTCCGCTCCAACAATCCCAATATCAACATAGGCAGCAACAAGAAGGAGACCATTTACCTGCCGTTTACGACTATGCAGCAGGCCTTCAACTATGGTGACCAGGTGCATTACTTTGGTTTTACAGCCCACAAAGGGGTAGATGTGGAAGGTGTCGTCGACCGGATTAAACCTCTGCTCAAAAACCGGCACAATATTGCTCCCGAAGATGATGACGCCATTGGGGGTTTCAATGTTCAAAGCGAGGTGAAAATGATGGAATATACTTTTCTCGGGATCAATGTTCTGATCTGGGTGGTTGGCATCGGAACCCTGATCGCCGGGGCTGTGGGGGTCAGTAACATCATGCTCGTGATCGTCAGGGAGAGGACCCGTGAGATCGGCATACAAAGAGCCATCGGAGCCAGACCTTCCACCATCATCGGTCAGATTCTGTCAGAATCGGTATTCCTGACCACCATCGCCGGATTTCTGGGACTTGCATTTGGAACAATGGTGCTGCACACCACCGACTTGCTTCTTGAATCCGCCCGGGCTCAGACCCCGGCCGATGAGCAGACCTTCTTTATGAATCCTGAGATCGGTCTGCCGATGGCCATTTCAGCCCTGATCCTGCTGATTGTGGTTGGTCTTTTTGCCGGATTTATTCCGGCCATGAAAGCCGTTCGCATTAAGCCCATTGAAGCTTTGCATCATGAATAACCGTGAATACGAAAGGGTTGAATGCAACTTCTACAATATAATAGACCGGTTGATTTTTAGATTTAAGATCTGAGTAGGCCACCGGCAAAAGACAGTTTTAGCTGAAAGCTTGAAGCTGAATAAACCCGGAAGGAAAAGTTGCTTTCCTGAAGCCATTAGGCAAAAGTTTAACGGACGATTGACCAATATAAAACAACAAAAAACAATAAAAACAGAGTACAATGAAAAAGTTTCTCAAAATCTCAATGGTAGTGGTTTTGGTAGCCCTGGTAGGTTGGGTGGCATTCTACCTGTACAATCAAACAAAAAAGTCGCCGGTGGTATATGAGACCCGGCAACCGGAGATGACCGATATTGTCAAAAAGACAGTGGCCACCGGTTCGGTGATCCCAAGAAGAGAGATACAGATCAAACCACAGGAGTCCGGCATTATTACCGAAATATTTGTTCAACCAGGCGATATGGTTAACCAGGGCGATCAGATCGCAAAAATCCAGATTGTCCCTGAAATGGTTCAGGTCAACGAAGCTGAATCAAGACTTGAAAAAGCACGCCTGGCATATGAGAATGCCAGAATTGAATATGAGCGTTCCAAAGAACTCTATGAGAATAAGGTCATTCCTGAAACCCAGTATCTGACCGATAGATTAAATTATAGAACGGCCGAAAAAGATTTTGAATCGGCGGAGAACAATCTGCAGCTTATCAAGGAAGGGGTGGTGAAAAAAGCCGGTGCCCAGACCAATACCATCATTCGTTCCACATCCACAGGCATGGTCCTCGATATCCCTGTGGAAGTAGGAAACTCAGTGATCAAAAGCAACAATTACAACGATGGCACAACCATGGCCCTCGTGGCTGATATGGGCGAAATGATCTTTAAAGGGAAAGTGGACGAAACCGAAGTTGGTAAAATAAGTGAAGGAATGCAGCTATTGCTGACCATCGGTGCTCTGGACGAGAATGAATTCAATGCCACACTTGAGCATATTGCCCCCAAGGGAGAGGAAGAGAATGGAGCCATACAGTTCAATATCAAGGCTTCGGTTGAACTCCGGGAAGGCACCTTCATCCGGTCGGGATACAGCGCCACCGCAGATATTGTGCTGGATCGCCGGGACAGTGTGCTGACTCTCCAGGAAAAACTCGTAACATTCAATGACGACTCCACTTATGTTGAGGTGAAGACCGGTTCCCAGGAGTTTGAAAAACGCCTGATCGAGACAGGACTCTCTGACGGGATAAATGTGGAGGTCGTCGAAGGACTCTCGAAAGAAGATGAGGTAAAAGTCCCGGAATCGTAACCGGGCTTCTGAAAATCATAAGAACTTTAAACATTGCATCATACTATGAGAACTAAGATCCAGATACTGCTGTTGGCCGCCATTATTTTCGCGCCTTTTGTTAATGCCCAGGAAGACCGGAAATGGAACCTTGAGGAGTGCATCGAGTATGCCCGGGAAAACAATCTTTCCATTAAACAACAGGAAATCAGTGTCGAGTATCAGGAAAATGAGCACTCGCGCAAGAAACTGGAACGTGTTCCGACGCTTAACGGGGAAATGGGATATCAGGTGAGTTTTGGCCGGGTTCCCGATGAGACAGATTTTTCCTTTCGCGATCAGGCGACTCAGTTTAGCCGGTTTTCTGTTGGAACTTCCGTCCCTTTGTTTCGGGGATTTTCTCTGCAAAATGAAGTCAAACAAAGAAAGGCAAGCTGGCTGGCTGCCAGAAATAATCTGGAAACGGCTAAAAATGATCTGGCCCTGAACATTACCAGCCTCTATCTGGAAGTTTTGTTTAACAAAGAACTTCTTGAAGTGGCACGGGAGCAGCACGAAGTGGCCCTGGAGCAGGTGGAAAATACACGTGAGTTGGTGGAAGCCGGACGAGTAGCTGAGGGCAATCTTCTTGAGATCAAGTCGCAGGCAGCCCGTGAAGCGCTCAATGTAACTCAAAAAGAGAATAACCTTTCCCTATCTTTGTTGAATCTGGCCCAGGCACTTGATCTTGAAGATCCGAATGCTTTCGATATTGTGGCTCCTGAAAGCCCCGGTCTGCAGAAGGTTAAACTGAACTCGCCGCCCGAACTTTTCAGCACAGCCGTTGAAATAATGCCGCAAATTGAAGCTTCCGAATATGAACTCGAGAGTGAACGTCATGCACTTGAAGCGGCCAAAGGACGATTGTACCCTTCTCTCGCTTTTAATGCAGGGTGGAGCACGAATGTTTCCAAATCAAAACTTGATTCGGATTTTGACTTCAGCAGGAGGTTCCGGAACAATGCCAATCAGTATGTGGGGGTTACCCTTCGTATCCCGGTTTTCAACGGACTATCGGCAAAAAATGATGTAAAGAATTCCCGGCTTAACATTCGCAGTGCTGAATATGAGCTGAAGCAGGAAAAACAGGATCTTCGTAAAGAGATTCAACAGGCTTATGCAGATGCCGAAGCGGCTTTGCAGAAATATGAATCGGCCAGGACGGCAGTGGAATCCTTTGAAGCCTCGTTGCGCTATACGGAAAGAAAATTCTCTGTGGGAATGGTCAATCCTGTGGATTATAATGTCGCAAGGGCCGATTACATTGAAGCTCAGTCCGAGTTCCTCCAATCGAAATATGAGTATTTGCTGCGAACCCGGATTCTCGAATTTTATAAAGGGGAGGCGCTAACTTTGGAGTAAATTGAGAGACTTGTTCATGAAAATTTCATAAACCTCCAATACAAAACAGACCCTTTTGCCCAAATATTAAACCCGCATCTTCCAACAAAGAAGGTGCGGGTTTTTGATTTGTGAAATGGGCTGTTAAACGTGCCCTATGCTCAATTCAAAGTCCGAATCAATAGCATCATAGATCGGTTTGCTTTGTGATGATCAAAATACCAATGAGTCTTCTCCGCAAAGTCTCTTTATTTCAGGAAATTCAGAAAAGAATCTTTGAGCCCGGTCTAAAAAGCTTCTTTATTGCCAAACTCTTCTTTGTTTGAAATTTTTGCATCCTCATTAACAATCAGCTAACTCTGGTACAAAAATTTAAAACACCTCGATTTTGACAAAAATATACCTTTTTATACCGCACTCATCTTTTCAATCAATGACTTTCAATTCCCTGCCGATCTTCACAAAAGCGGTAATGGCTTTGTCGAGATGTTCTTTTTCGTGGGCAGCCGATAACTGAATGCGGATGCGTGCCTGCCCTTTGGGAACCACGGG
>JAWOCV010000204.1:0-3562 GCA_046483585.1 Marinilabilia sp. | reverse complement strand
CCCGAAATCGACCAAAATACCCTCCTCTTCCCGTGGTATGCTCGAGAGCCCGAGTACCATGAGAAAGACCAGAAGCAACCCATGAAATATGGTGCTTCCTATTACTCCTGCACGTTTGTCTTTTTTTGATCGCTCATCCATTATTAATTGGCTCTGGTTGCCAGGATCAGTTTGTATTCATTCTTCTTGGGAATGTTCATCACTTTTACAACTTCCTTCATAGAGACATTTTCGTCCACATGGAGGGAAATATAAGTCTCGGGATCTTCCCCGACCTTCTCCTTCAACAGAGGTTCAATCTGATTGAAACTAACCTGCTGTTCTTCCACATAATATTCGAGGTTGCTCGTGATCGAAACCGACGTAATTGGTTTGGCCGCCGTCTGGTTCTGACTCTGAGGCAACAACAATTTAAGAGCATTGGGATGAACCAACGTGGAAGTGATCATAAAAAAGATCAACAAAAGGAACACCACATCGGTCATCGATGACATGCTGAAAGTGGAACTTATCTTACTTCTTGACTTTAAAGCCATTACAATATTTTATTAACTTTAACCACTTCATTTCTTCTACCGCTTTTCAAAGACCGGAAACCCTGGTCTCCTGCTAAAAAAACAACCCTTCATCAAGTGGCCGGTTCATTCAGCAGGTCCATAAATTCCATGGTGCGGGCTTCCATCATAAAAACAACTTTCTCCACCTTGGCTACCAGCCAGTTGTAGGCAAAATAGGCAATAATGCCCACGATAAGCCCCGTTACAGTGGTCACAAGTGCAGTATAAATACCGCCGGCCAGCAAATCCACCTCTATGTTACTTCCGGCATTGGACATTTCCCAGAACGATTTAATCATTCCAATAACCGTGCCGGTAAACCCGATCATAGGGGCTCCTCCTGCTACCGTGGCAAGCACGGGAAGGCCTTTTTCCAGCCTGCTCACTTCAAGGTTTCCCACATTCTCAATGGCGGTATTAACGTCGTGCAGAGGACGTCCTATCCGGGTAATGCCTTTCTCGATCATCCGGGACACCGGATTGTCGTTTGAATGGCAAAGAGCAAGAGCCGAATCAATCTTCCCGTCATGAATGTAATCTTTGATCCGGTTCATGAAACTACTATCCTCTCTGGAAGCCCTTTTTATGGCAAGATACCTTTCAATAAAAATGTAAATGGTAAGAAACGACAAAAGAAAAAGTGGTATCATGATCCATCCTCCCTGGACCAACAGTTCGATAAGATTAATGGTCACTTTTTCTTCACCTTCGGCCGTTTCAGCCCCCTGGGCCGCGGCTTCACCGGCGGCCTGCATCATCATGAATAAGTTCATATTAGCTATGGTTGTTATTTATCACTGATTTTGCAGGCCAAATTAGTGATTTTTCCCCAGCACTAAAAACTAAAACTGCATCTCTTTCACCTCTACCCCATCAATTTTGGCAAGCAAATCAATCAGGTGGGGAATATTCTCTTCATCCGGGACCAGCTGGAGCAGAATAATCCCGCTCTGGCCACAATTTTCATCACCTGCTCTATGAAGCACCAGCCGTGATCTTATGCTGCATCCCTAACGGGTCAGGATTTCCTGAACCTTTTAGGCTTCATCATAACAATCTTCAACGCGAATGCCAAGGATGTGTTCTTTGGGTGTTGCCATAGCAAATCATTTTTTAAGATTTTATCCTCAATCAATAGATCGGTATATTTTTAGATTTAAGATGAATCGTAAACCATTGATAACATGTATTTTAATACCACACACATTAAAAACATCAATATCTGGTTTTAAAATGCTTGCAATAGTTTAACGGACTATTGATTATTCATAAAGAATCACTATTAAGCCCGGTCTAAAAAGCATCTTTATTGCCAAACTCTTCGTTGTTTGAATTTTTTGCATCCTCATTAACAATCAGTTAACTCCGCTACAAAAATTTAAAACGCCTCGATTTTGACAAAAATATACCTTTTTATACCGCACTAACTACTCACAATTTAAGAAAAATTCTATTCTTTGAGAATAATATGCGGGTTCGTTTTATTGAAAGAAAATCACTATTGGCCGGTTAAACCGGGAAATCGGTCTGTTAGAATGGCCCCTCCACTGGAGACAAAAAGGTGGTATTGGAATGATACTTTAATTTCTTTTTTTGAGTTTTTGGGGGGCTTTTCGTAGATTCGTTCACAAATTTCCGAAACTAAAACTTTATTATCATGAAAAAGCTGTTCTTTTTATTTGCCGTAGCCACCATCTTTGCGGCATGTTCCTCAAAAGACATTTCCGATATTGATACAGGCATGTCTGCATCGGAAGTTGTTGAAATTGCCGGCGAACCCACCGAGAAAGTGTCCATGCCAATGGATATAGAATGGTGGATATACAAGGATGACAATGTCCTTCTGATCTTTGAAGAAGACAGTGTTTCGCGGGTCACTTCAGAGAAAGAACTGGAAGAATCCCTTGAGGATGCAGATGAAGGAATGAACGAGATCGAGAACAAAATTGAAGAACTTACCGAATAATTTATTTCATGAAGATACTGATAGCAGGCACCGGAGGTGTAGGCGGTTATTTCGGTGGCCACCTGGCCAACGCCGGTCATGATGTCACATTCATCGCCCGTGGCGCACACAAAGAAGCCATGGAAGCCAGGGGGTTAAAAGTAAAAAGCATCAATGGCAATTTTGCTGTAAAAAAGGTCAATGTTACCGATGACATAAGCAAAGCGCCGGTTCCCGACCTCATCATCCTTGGCGTGAAAGCCTGGCAGCTAAAAGACATTGCCCGTCAACTGAAGCCGGTAACAGATGACCACACAATGGTCCTGCCCCTTCAAAACGGGGTTTTAGCCAGTGATGAGTTAAAAGAGGTCTTACCGGAAAAGAATGTACTGGCCGGTCTTTGCCGTATCATAAGTAAAATTGAAGCCCCTGGTGAGATCAATCACCTGGCCGTGGATCCCACCATCGTTTTCGGTGAATGCAACAATGAAAAAACCGACAGGGTTAAACAACTGGAAAAGATCTTCAACGAGGCCGGCTTTAAAGGTCTGGTGCCAGAAGATATCCAGGTCAGCCTCTGGCAAAAGTTCATCTCCATCTGCGTCAGCGCCTTGCTGGCCGTTACCCGCTCTACCTACGGGGAAGTACGCGAACAGAAAGAAACCCGGCAGATGATGCGCGATCTTTTTGATGAGATCGCCTTGTTGGCCCGCACGCTACAAATCAACATTGAACCTGATTTTGTGGACAAGACCATGGCTTTCATCGATACGTTTCCCTACGATTCCACTTCATCGCTTACCCGGGACGTATGGGAAGGAAAGCCCTCTGAACTGGAGTACCAGAACGGAACGGTCGTCCGGCTGGCCGACCAGGTGGATGTGGATGTACCGGTAAACCGGTTTGTTTACTATTCACTGATTTTGATGGAGAAGAGAGCGAGAAGGAACAATTAACAACCTCATCTCATAAAATGACCCCGAAGTCATCCGATGAGGTGAAGTAAATGTGTACGCTAAAAATACAAATCCCTCTCCCCTTTCTTTACCCGTTCCAGACG
>JAWOCV010000041.1:0-18834 GCA_046483585.1 Marinilabilia sp. | reverse complement strand
ATAAAGAATGCTGAGAAGAAAGATGTCGCAATACCGATCATCAATGTGGTGGCAAACCCTTTAATAGGACCGGTACCAAACATGAACAAAATAAGACCGGTAAGGAAGGTCGTCACATTGGCGTCGATAATGGCTGAGAACGCATTTTTGTACCCGTCGGCAATGGCCAGTCTCAGTCCCTTGCCGGCCTTCAGTTCTTCCCGTATTCGTTCATAAATCAGCACATTGGCATCCACCGACATACCGATGGTCAACACGATACCGGCAATTCCGGGCAGAGTAAGTACGGCATTGAACGCGGCCAGAACCCCCATTATGAAGAACATATTTGAAAGCAGAGCAAAATCGGCGACCAAGCCTGCTTTAAATCCATAGTAGAGGAGCATATAGATCAACACCGCGATAAATGCCCAGATAAATGATTTAAATCCTGCATCTACGGCTTCTGCCCCCAACGACGGACCTACAACGTTGTCCTCAACGATCCGGGCCGGTGCCGGCATTTTACCCGATTGTAAAACGTTGGCAAGGTCTTTGGCTTCTTCCGGAGTGAAATCTCCGGTAATGGAACTTCGTCCGCCGGTAATCTCATTTTGAACCGTCGGAAACGAATAGACATATCCATCAAGGACGATAGCGATTGATTTCTGAATGTTCGCTTTCGTCAGACGGGCCCATGTTTTAGCTCCTTCGCTGTTCATGGACATTTCGATCTCATAATTTCCACCTTGCTGCTGACTGGTTCTGGACCTGGCACCAGTGATGGCGTCACCGCTGAGAGGCGGCTGACCGTCATGACTGGTTACTTTTATGGCCACCAACTGATAAAGCTCATCGTTTTCAGAAAATTGTTGGTTGGTCCAGTTCCTGGCATCTTCACCGGAGATGGACTTGACAGTCCAAAGAAATTTAACGTCTCTCGGGAACAATGATTTTATATCCTCCTTTGCCAACAAAGTGTTCACCATACCGGTATCCCGTGAAAGCGCCAAACCCATTACAGGACTGTTTGGACGCCCGCTTGGGGAAAGATAGTCAAACAATGAATTTACATCTTCTTCCTCATCTTCGATGTCCAATGTATCTCCATCCTCTCCTTCTTCTCCTTCCTCACTGTCGATTTCATCCAATAGTGAAACATCTTCTTCATCGGCAGTGTCTTCTTCCTGGGCACCCTCCGATGTCTCCATTTCTGTAGTATCCGATTCTCCTTCCTGACGGCTCTGATCGCTTGCCAGAAGACGGGCAGAGATCTCATCAGCCTCCATCATGCTCTCAAATATCTCTTCCTGATTATAGGTTTCCCAGAATTCAAGATTGGCCGATCCCTGCAGGAGTTCACGTACCCGCTCGGGTTCTCCCACCCCGGGCAATTCAACCAAAATTCGGCCTTCCCGCTCCAGTCGTTGTATGTTGGGCTGAGCCACACCAAACCGGTCGATCCGTGTACGCAGGATATTAAAAGCATTATCAATGGCATCCTGGGCTTCATCCCGGATAACATCAAGGACTTCTTCATTGGACGAATCATAACTGATTTCATCTCTCAACTCTACCGTATTGAAAACAGCGGCCAACCGCCCCTCCGGGGCGACTTCTTCAAAAGCTTCACCGAAAAGGGTGATGAAATCTTCTGTTGTTTCTTTTTCCCTTTGCCGGGCCAAACGGAGCGCCTCTCTGAAGGATTCATCCTGATTGTAATTGGAAAGGGCGTCTACAACATCCATAACCCGCACTTCGAGGATGAGGTTCATACCACCCTTCAAATCCAGGCCGAAGTTAACCTCTCTCTCTTTACATTCCTGATAAGTATAATCTCTCAGGCCAAAAAGAAAGTTGTACGCCACCTCGTTCTTCATTGAATCAAGGTACTGGAATGTGTAGTCACTCACTTCACTCGGATCGTCTCCGCCTCTTTCCTGGGCGTATTCCTCTGCATCGGCTTCAACACGCCGGGCATGGTAAGTAAAGATCAACTGATACAAACTAACCAATGCCAGTAGTATGGCAAATAGTCTGATCGCTCCTTTGTTCTGCATTTGTAGGTATTTTTATAAATTCAAATTCATTTTCGTATTCGTATTCTAAACGCGCAAATATATTGATTTTTTTTAAAACCTTTTTGGTTAATTACATTAAAACAACAGATCGTCCGATTTTTAGATCCAGGATCCAATACAATTCATATATTATTGATAAACTGTATTTTAACACATATGACTCTTCAATTTTAAACAACAGATCGTTCCATTGTAAGATTTAAGATGATTCTTAAATTGTTGATAATCTGTATTTTAATACACACAAACCCTCAATCTTAAACAACTGAATTACAATCACTTGTAAAAGATTAACGGACTATTGTTCAAAAAGAACTACTCAAAATTGATGAAGCGAGATACGGTCGAGAACACGTTTGCCGGATAAGAATACGATCGACCCAGAGATAAAGAAAACCAGCAGGACCGGGATTAGAAAACACATGTAATCAAGCTGATAATGAAGACTAAAAGTTGCCGACCACGCCTGCAAAAGATACTGAGAAACGGGAAGGGCCAGCAAGGCTCCGAAAAATACAAACAGAAAAAATCCCTTAAACCGGGACAAAAGATTATGGACATCGGGAACACCGTTGATCTTCCTTAGTAACATATCACGCTGATGAGTCGCCAGCAAAAATGAAACCATCCCGGTCATTCCAAGGGAAGAAATGATAAGTATCAGGAGGGCGAAAGCTGAGGCTAGAGAACTGTACCGGTGATCTTCATCATAATAAGATTCGACATGTTCTTTCATTGATTTAACAGTAAAAGGAGCTCCGGTACCGGCATTGTTCCATATTTCGCCAACTTGTTCTGTCACTGAATCCTGCGCACCCTGGCTCATCCGTATCAACAAGTTTTGCGGAACAGAACCCTCATCAACAGGCACATAAATTGCCGGACGCAACGGTTGTTTAAAACTTCCGTGGTGTATGTCTTCCACAACACCTGTTATCTCCAGATCAATGACATCTCCGGGACGCCTTGAAATGGTCTGCAATTTTTTTCCCACAACGCTGTCGTTTCCCAGAAGTTCAAAGGCTTTTTCATTGATCAACACCGTTCCGGAATCTTCACAGACATAATGCCCTGTTTTAATATCGGCTTTCATTGTCTCAAAGTAAGTACAATCAATCTGATAAACCGAAAGCATAAACATACGCTCTTGCTTTTCGGAAAAATAAAAAGACATAACAGATACCGGTTCACCGGGAGTATGAAAAAGTTTGCTGACATTTCTGACCCCATCAATCTGATCTATTTCATCAATCATCGAATCAGTTGTACTGCCAAGGTAGTAGGCCCGCTCCACCAAAAGCAATTCTGAGGGATCGTACCCGGCATCAACGTTTTCAACAAAATTAAGCTGACGCCCCATCCCTATGGCAGTGGTGGTCACAACAACAGCCACAAACACCTGGATCAGGACCAGCATACCACGTAACCACAATCCCGGACTGGAAGAAAATTTATTATAGCCCCTTTGAAGATGAATCCCTTTGATCCGGGAAAAAACAAAAGCCGGATACAGCCCCGATGAAACCCCTACAAATAGTGTTACACCCAAGACCCAGGGCAAATCGAGATGTTCACGGTAGCCTTCATCAAAAAAATCCATTCGAAACAAATTATTGAAAACCGGCAGCAATAATTCAACCATGACTAATCCTAAAAAAAGAGCCACCAAACTGAACAATACCGATTCGGTCATAAACTGCATAACCAAATGTCGCTTGTCCGCCCCGAAAACCCGGCGGGTTCCTGCTTCTTTGGCACGATCAAGAGCACGGGCAGTGGTCAGGTTCATGAAATTAAATGCCGTCACCATCAAAATAAACAAGGCCACGCCCAAAAAAATAAAAACATACAAAGGATTGGCAGTCTTACCTATTTCAAAGTCATAATCCGAAAACAGATATATATCCTCAAGGTGTTGGAACCTGAACTGTAGACTGGCCCGCGACTGTTCTGAAAATAATTCGCCGGCTTCATTCTCCATGGCAGGAGCAATACCATCGTTCAGTTGAGTCTGAAGCTTGTCAATATTTTCATTTTCTCCGGATCGGAAATAAACATATGTCACCAGGGAAAACCAGCTATCGGCTATCTCCTGATATTCATCACCATAATTCTCTTTCAAACGCTTCTCCACAAGACTGAAGGGCAGGACAAAATCATAACTGAAGTGTGAATTCCCCGGAACATCGCTATAAACGGCTTTCACCTCAAACTCATCTTCATCTTCAAATCGCAATTTTTCTCCTATAGGATTACGGTCACCAAACAATCGCTCAGCAGCTGACTGCGAAATCGCCACGCAGGATGAATCCATCAGGCATCTTTCAGGATTCCCTTCAACAAAAGGACGGGAAAAAATCTGAAAAAATGAAGAATCGGCATAAATGATACGCTTTTCATAAGTTTTGGAAAATTCACTTTTTACGGGCTTTCCCGACGCATCTATAACCCGGGTTGCTTCTCCTCCGGATGAATACTCTTTAAGTGTTTGTGCCAATTTCATGGGTGAAAGTGCCGCCTGCACAGGATCATCGCCAAGATATCCCTCAGACACCATCCGGTAAATTTCATCGGAATCCTTGTAATGCTTATCGTATGAGAACTGATAAAACACGTATTCCAGGACAAAAATACTCATGGCTATACCTACTGAAAGCCCAACGAGTGTCAGCAAAGAAAAGCTGCGATGCAGGAATAATGTGCGTAACGATATTTTTATATAACTAAGAATTCTCATAAATCCTTTTGTGTAAATGCAAAATCAAGCCAAGCCACCCTTGTATAAAAAAAGGAAAAATCCTCCTTTAACAGTACCCGTCTATAAAGTCGGGAACGTATCTTAGTAATCATGTATCTGATCAGAAAGTGCCAATTGCAGGGCCTCGCTTTTGCGTAATTTCAGATTGCAAATGCAGCAAGTGGTACTTTATGGACAGACACTAAGCAATCCACTCTCAATGTACTTCAACTCCGCCCCGGAGAGGACGAGGCAATATGTCCATCATATAACTGAATAATTCTTTGACCCCGACGGGCTTCATCATTGGAATGCGTGGCCATAACGATCGTCTGGCCTTCTTCATTCAGTTCTCTGAACAGCTCCATCAACTCTCCCCTTTCAGAAGAATTAAGACGTCCGGCAGGTTCATCAGCAAAAACAACATCCGGTGAACAACTAATCGCTCTGGCCAAAGCCACCTTTTGCTGAACAAAGTTCCCAATAGCTCCGGGGTAATAACCTTTCAGGTGGGTCAGTCTGAAACGCTCCATTAACTTTTCCACAATACCCCTTCTTTCTTTCCGGGAACGGGAAAAATACAAAAGAGGCAATTCTATATTTTCAAAAACAGTCAGTTCATCAATCAGGTGAATCTCTTCAAAGACAAACGCAACATTCTTGCGCCGGATCGAATCTCTCTGACGTTCGGGAATGTGAGCCACCTCTGTACCACGGAAAAAGACTTCCCCTCCGGAAGGCCTGTCAATCAGCCCCAGAATTCCCAAAAGTGTGGTCTTTCCGCTTCCCGAGGGACCAGCCACAACCACAAATTCTCCTTCCTCAACATCCACATTGATGTTCTGAAGAGCATGCTCGACATGTTCTCCACGGCGAAAATCTTTTTGTATATTCCTTGTATGGATCATAATGTTTTAAAATGTTCGTTTACGAACAGTTGGTGTCCGGATATGAACACTTCGTACTACTGAATTCCCCTTTTTTGAACCCGGGCAAAGTTAAAAATTAATTCAGGTTCGCACATCCGGCAGGAAATTTGATGACACCAGATGAGCCATAACAAAATCATCCCCCGGTCTAATATCATAAATCCGGCCAAATCTCTCATTATTTTATTCATCAGACATTTACAACATATATACAAAGCATTGAAAGTACCCGGATTGAAATTAATTGTTCGAAATCGAACAATTAATTACCAAACCTGTACAATTTTTTAATACATTTGGAAAAATACAAGATCATGGCAACAAAAACCGGAAACATATTGGCAGTGGATGACAATACTGACATCCTGTTTGCTCTGAAACTACTGCTTCGGCCACATGTAGAACTCATAACCACCGAAACGGATCCTTCCCGGATTCCCATGCATATGAAAGAGACCGACTACGACGTTGTTCTTCTGGATATGAATTTCACGCACGATGCCATCAGTGGGAAAGAAGGTTTTCACTGGCTGGAAAAGATCCTTGAGATCGATCCTCAGATGGTGGTCCTCTTCATAACTGCCTACGGTGATGTAGAGAAATCGGTTCAGGCCATAAAGGCGGGTGCCACCGATTTTATTGTGAAACCATGGCAAAATGAGAAATTACTGGCCACCATATCCTCAGCCATCAAGCTGAGGCGTTCGCGGCGGGAAGCTTCTGACCTGCGCGAGAAGCAAAAGGAGATCAATACCATCATGGACCAGCCCTTCTCCGATTTCATCGGAGTGTCACCGGGTATGCAGGAAGTATTCAACACCATCAAAAAAGTGGCTGCCACCGATGCCAATGTTTTAATCCTGGGCGAGAACGGCACAGGTAAGGAGCTTGTAGCCAGAGCCTTGCATCGCCATTCTCTTCGAAAAGATGAAGTTTTCATAAGTGTAGATCTGGGTGCATTGAGCGAAAACCTCTTTGAAAGTGAACTTTTCGGACATGTCAAAGGCGCTTTTACAGATGCCAAAGCCGATCGTCCTGGACGGTTCGAACTGGCTTCGGGAGGCACTGTCTTTCTTGACGAGATCGGAAATCTCTCCCTTCCAATGCAGGCAAAAATGCTCACTGTGCTGGAGCGCAGGGAAGTGACACGGGTAGGAGCAAATAAACCCAAACCCATTGATATCCGCTTAATCAGTGCCACCAACATGCCCCTGAAACAAATGGCTGGCGAAGACCAGTTTCGCCAGGACCTCATTTACCGCATCAATACAGTGGAAATTGAAATACCCCCTCTCCGGGAACGTCCTGAAGACATCCCTTTACTGGCCGATCACTTCCTTAAAATATTTGCCAAGAAGTATAACAAAAAAGTCAATAAACTCAGCAATCAAGTCATTAAGAAATTCAATACCTACCCATGGCCTGGAAATGTAAGGGAATTCCAGCATGTTCTGGAACGTGCTGTGATCATGAGCGACTCGCCCAACCTTGATGAAAACGATTTCCAGCTTTCATCGCACGGCCAGGCGTCGGACGCTTTTGAATTTGAAAGCTACAACCTGGAAGAGATTGAGCAAAAAGTGATTGAAAAAGTCATGAGAATGCACCGCGGAAACGTTTCCAAAGCCGCTTCTGATCTGGGCTTAACCCGCACCTCACTCTATCGTAGAATGGAAAAATATGGCCTTTAACAACTTCAGGATCAACTACATCACCCGTACTGCTCTGCTCACGGCATCCATATTTGGGTTTAGCTACCTGTGGTTCAACACGAACCTCACGATGACTCTGATCCTGGCAGGGCTTCTGATCGTATTCCAGATTGTAGCGATGGTTTTTTACGTCGACCGCACCAACCGGGTGCTAAACAACTTTCTGGAATCCATTCGTTATTCAGACTTTACGAGAACCTTCCAGGTTGAGAGCCTCGATTCATCCTTCGACAAGCTTAAAAAGTCTTTCAACGAAGTCATCAAGGATTTCCAGGCGGTAAGAGCCGAAAAAGAAGAAAATTATTTTTACCTGCAGACCGTTATACAGCACATCGGCATTGCCCTTATTGCTTTTCAGAAGGACGGAACGGTAGAGCTTATCAACAATGCAACAAAAAAACTGTTTCAGGTCAGAACCCTCCACAACATCCAGGGATTGCGCGACTTCAGTCCTGAGATTGTCCAGAAATTATTGACCATAAAGCATGGACAAAACACCCTCATCAGGGTCCGTGAAAAAGACGACCTTCTGCAGCTGGCCATTTATGCTACCGAGTTTCGGATCCATAACCGAACCATATTGCTGGTATCCATCAAGAATATTCAGCAGGAACTTGATGAAAAAGAGATGGAATCGTGGCAGAAACTCATCCGTGTCCTGACACATGAGATCATGAACTCCATAACACCCATCTCTTCCCTTTCATCGACCATCCGCCAACTCATGCAGGACCTCATCGAGTCACTGAAGTCTCAGAAGGTAAACGAGGACGACACGGAATCGCTCAGGGAGGTGGAACAAGCTCTGCAAACTATTCACAAAAGAACAGACGGGCTGTTGCACTTTGTGAACACTTATCGGAACCTGACCAGAATTCCCACCCCTAATTTTACGATTTTCAAAGTGGGGAACCTGCTCAATAACATCAGAGAATTACACGAAAAAGAGATCAAAGAGAAAGGCATAAACTGCAAAGTACTGATAGAACCAGAATCTCTTGAGCTTTCAGCTGATGAACACCTCATAGAACAGGTACTGATCAATCTGGTGAAAAATGCCATTCATGCCCTGGAGAACACCGAAGATCCGAGGCTCGAGATCAATGCCTTCCTGAACCGGCGGGGCCGTATTACCATCCAGGTGACCGACAACGGAAAAGGCATTCTCCCCGACGTGCTGGACAAGATATTCATCCCCTTCTTTACCACTAAACCACAGGGCTCAGGCATCGGCTTAAGCCTTTCAAGACAAATCATGCGCCTGCACGGGGGCAGCATCAATGCCTATTCGGAGCCTGAAAAAGAGACAAAATTCACGTTGATGTTTTGAATTTTCACAATCACGGAAGAAGACTTAACGCTGAATAATCCTTTGCTTATGCTAAAACTCCGGATCCTAAAAACAATAAAAATCAAGAAGTTGAATCAAAAACAATTAACCGATAACACCAAATCATCAGATAAGCAAGTTTAAGTATTAGGCAATGGAATAACGAATACTTACAAAAGTTTAAGGCTGTGGTTTTAAAAGGCGTCGTTTTGTAAAGCCCTGGCAAAGGGGGCCGTATAGTAATTATCGACACTCAGGAAATCAATACTCCGTTAAACTTTTTCAAGTCATTGAGAATAAGAGTTTGAATAGCAACACGCGTTAGGCGCAAATCTCTGATAATAAAACTTTGCGCCTGCCTGGCGTGTAATGTGAAACAAAATTAATTGTACAAATAAAAGTTCGTTTATATAACAGGATGCTAATATTAAAAACGGCAGACAGGTCATTGCGCCTGCCTGGCGACAAATGAAATAGAGGCTTTCTATCTTCCAGTAAGAGCCTTTGAGTCAAATTAGTTCTATTTCATGACACGGCAGACAGGTCACTGCGTTTAGACTTTTTTAAACGGTCTATTGATATTTGATATAGACAAATTTGCCTAAGTTTTAGTATAAGGGTCGGTTAAAACCTTTTTTCGTCGTGTTGCTTAATTTCATGTAAACGGTTAAACATCACTGCCAGGTGAGCATATAAAGAAGTATTCTGGACCACGACTTCATCGGGCGTTTTGATGCGTACCGGTGTAAAGTTCCATATGGCGCGGATGCCTCCCTCCACCATTAAATTGGCGACTTGCTGGGCACTTTCAGTGGGAACGGTTAGAATGCCGATCTCGACACCTTCTTCCCGCATCAGTTTAAAATCATCAATATGATGGATGGGGACTTTAACGATCTCACGTCCAACCACGGCCGGATCAATATCAAAAGCTTTAACCACATTCAGGCCGTATTGTTTGAGACCATGATCGTGCAACAAGGCACGTCCAAGGCTACCTGCGCCAAAAAGAAAAGCATCGTCCACCATGCGGAAACCAAGAAAATCCTCAAGCGCATCGATGAGCGGTTCCACCTCATAGCCCACTCTTGTCTTACCGGAAATTCCGGTATAAGAAAGATCTTTGGTCACCTGGGTCGGATCAACTCCCATATCACCGGCAATGTTGGTAGAAGAAATATAACGATCTCCCTGCCGGGAAGCAATTTTCAGATAGGCCAGATAGCACGGCATCCGCCGAAGCGCAGGTTCCGGCACGGAAAAATGTTTCTTTTTGTTTTTCCCTTCATCCATAATTAATGGTACTGCATCAATTTAAACAACGCGGAGCAAAATTCTATTCTGTTTTTTTCTCAATAAATCGTTAGATTTTTAGATCTAAGATTTAAGATTATTCATATATTGTTGATAATAAGTATTTTAACACAAATAACTTTAAAGTGTTAAACAACTGAATAACAAATACTTGCAAAAGCCTAACGGACTATTGTCACTATAAATGAGCGATGAAAAAATCGCCGCATCATTTCTCAATCTAACCAAATTTATTCGTAAATCAGATTAATACAAATTTAATGAAGTTTTTGATTACAGAAAGAAATCCTTAATAAACTTTAATACTCGGGATGTAAAAATAAAAAAAGGACCTGTAAGGTCCCTTTCGAAAAAATGTGGGCGATAATGGATTCGAACCATTGACCCCCTGCTTGTAAGGCAGGTGCTCTGAACCAGCTGAGCTAATCGCCCGGAAAAAAACAGTTTTAAAAAATTGAGGTGGGCGATAATGGATTCGAACCATTGACCCCCTGCTTGTAAGGCAGGTGCTCTGAACCAGCTGAGCTAATCGCCCTGTTTTTCTCAAAAGCGATGCAAAGATAGAAGAGTTTTCCTCAACCACCAAACAAAAGGGTCAAATTTCCAGTGCTTCTGCCACAACAAAAGTACTCCCGCCGATGAAAATCAAATCATTATCACCGGCATTTTTTTTTGCCGCTTCCACTGCTTGTTTCACACCGGTGTAAGCGTCTCCCTGTAAACCTGCAGAGGAAGCCGCCTGCTGAAGTTCGCTAGGATCAATTGCACGTGGAATGGAAGCCCGGGTAAAGTAATAACGGGCATCCCGCGGAAGCAGCGCAAAAATTTCATTGACATCTTTATCGTTCACCATTCCCCACACCATATGCACCAGATCATAATCTCCCTGACTGATCTGGTTTATTACCTGACAAAGCCCGTCAGCATTGTGAGCGGTATCACAGATCATTAAGGGACGCCCGGAGATTTTTTGCCAACGACCTTTCAGGCCGGTCTGCTCAACGACTCTTTCAATGCCGTGATGAACCTCAACGCCGGAGATTGCGTAACCAATTTTGTATAACTGCCTCACGGCCGTCAACACAGTCGTCAGATTCTCCTGCTGAGCAGCTCCTGTCAGCGGCAGGGCGTAGGTCTCCGTTCCTTTGCCGGAGGAAACGGTAATAAGCTGTTCGCTCTCCTGCACAAGAGTCTCAATCAGATCGAACATTTCCCGGGCAAAGATCAAAGGAGCATTCATTTCCCTGGCTTTTTCCCGAAAGACATCAGCGGTTTCGGGCTGATAACGGCCCACAACAACAGGTATACCAGGTTTAATGATGCCGGCCTTTTCTCCGGCAATAGCTTCAAGCGTGTCACCCAAAAACATGGTATGGTCCAGTCCAATATTGGTAATAATCGTCAAATCGGGCGAAATAATATTGGTAGAATCGAGGCGGCCGCCCATTCCGACCTCTACAACGGCCACATCCACCTTTTCACGGCCAAAATGTTCAAATGCCATGGCCATGGTCATTTCAAAAAAGGATGGACGGGTCGCTTCCATCATACCCTGGTGATCCTCTACAAACCGGACCACTTCATCTTCCGGGATCTTATTTCCATTGACACGTATGCGCTCTCTGAAATCTACCAGGTGTGGAGATGTATAAAGGCCTGTACGGTAACCGGCGCTTTGAAGGATAGATGCAAGTAGATGAGATACAGACCCCTTCCCATTGGTTCCACCCACGTGAATGGTTCGGTACTGCCGGTGGGGATGACCAAAATAACGGTCCATTTCCAGCGCGTTGCCCAGATCTGCTCTGTAAGCAGCTTTCCCCTGACGCTGATACATCGGAAGTTGCTCCAGTAAATATTTAAGGGTTTTCTGATAATTCATATTTTTCAGATCGTTAGATGTTAGTATTTCAGTCGCAGAGGCATAAGACAGAAAGGATCTGTAGCTGAAAGCTCAAAGCTCAAAGCTGGAAGGAGAAGTTACTCTCTCTTTTGCGACATATCTTGAAAGCTAACAAAAAATGTAAGTAAAATATTTTCAATCGTTTACATGTTTTGTGAGATAAAAGGTAAGACAAATCAAATAACATTGGCATACTGGTTTTGAAAGAATTAGAAGATTTTTAATGTTCACAATTGTCCGGGAAATTTATGCAAACAGTGGTCAATAGTCCGTTAAACTTTTGTAATACCTTGTAATTCAATTGTTTAAAATTCCGGCATTTTTCAGATTAAATCAAAGTGCATCAGTGTTATACGAATTTTCTTACCTGTCTGCCGTTTTCTTATTACAATCCTGCTATATAAAACAAACTTTGGTTTGTACAGCAAGTCTCATTTTTCATAAACCGCCAGGCAGGCATCTTATTTCTAATAATCTAACGATCTATTGAGTGGTAGAATTCCCCGATAATTATGAAACTAAAATCCAAAGATAAACATTATCAGACATCAACTGGTAATCCCTGTCTTCAGACTAAAACACACCCCCGGTTGCCAGAAAATAAACCAACGGCAGGGTCAGCAAACTCAGCAATGTAGTCAGAAACACATTCTCCGAAGCCCTGTCGTCAGCTGCACCATAATTTCTGGCCATTATAACGATCATGCTCATACATGGCATGGCTGTTTCCAAAACAATGATGGTCCGGGCCATACTTCCCAGTTCGACACCAAAATACCGGATGGAGAGATTGATGATGAGAAGCAAAATCAGTGGGATAATCACCAGTTTATTCAGACTGAGGGCATAAAGATCAAATCGTTTAACAATGCCTTTAATGTTGGTACCTGTCAGTGATGCACCGATGTAGAGTAAAGCCAGGGGACTGGTTGCACCGCCTATGTTTTTCAGGGGCTCATGAACCACGGCCGGGAAACGAAACTGAAGAAAAAACAAAAAAATACCGATCAGGAAAGCGATGGTATTGGGATTAAGAAGATGGCGGAAACGATGACGAAAAG
This sequence comes from Marinilabilia sp., assembly GCA_046483585.1. Taxonomy (GTDB): domain Bacteria; phylum Bacteroidota; class Bacteroidia; order Bacteroidales; family Marinilabiliaceae; genus Marinilabilia. The sequence goes on along the minus strand of JAWOCV010000041.1, from coordinate 5,788 downwards.
GAACATCTTTCTGCCCCTTTAACCGGTAAACCGCATAAGTCCATTGCATAAAACTGGAAACCATATAATACACTGACGCATAAAGCAGGCTCTCTTCCTGCGGATAAAGGGCAGCAATAAGCGGAAATCCCAGAAATACAATGTTCCCGAACATGGTATGAAGCTCGTGCACGACTGCGGATCGTTCGGGCAACCGGAAAAGAGACGCGGTAAATCGCCCGGAAAAGTGCATGATCACAAAAGAGAGCAGGGAGAAAATGACCACCCAAAACCCATTGACCAGCACCTCACGACTCATATCCATCCCCGAAAAGGTGGTTAAGATCAGTAACGGGAGAGTAATGTTAAAGACCAATTGAGAGATGCTGAATTTAACCTGCTCATTGATCACTTTCACCCAACTGCCAACGGCGCCTGCAAACACCATAACCCCAGCGATAATAATTTGCTCAGCAATAACCTGTGACTCCATGTATTACGTTGTTACCAGTTTGGAATTGAAAGCCACAAAAGTAAGGGTTTTGACGGAAACGGCTTCGGAAAATGGGAGGCTTTTCCCAAACATAGACGTCTTCCCGTCCATAAAAGCCTATCCCAATATTCTTTATCAGCAAAGAGCGACACCGGATCTCCTTTTATATAGAAAAAAGAAAAAGGCCGGAGGTTTACAGAAATTCTCTGTAATCATCCGGCCTAAAACTGTTTAACCCATTATTAATCCACAAACTTAGCTCTGAAATCCAATCGCTGTCTTTGTCTCTTTATTCGTTAAAGTACTTCAAACTGTCCTGATAAACCTTTAGCAGCCCCAAGCTCATCATTGACTTCAGATTTGCTTGATCCGCCCACATAAATTTTGAATTTTCCGGGTTCCAGAACAGCTTCTCCATCTTCATTGATGGATTCCATCATTTCCGGGGTAACCGTAAAATTCACATCTTTGCTTTCGCCTGCCGGCACATGGATTCGATCAAATCCCACAAGCGATTGCTTAGGCACTCTGAACGAAGCTTCCTCATCCGTCAGATAAAACTGGACAACCTCATCGGCATCATAATCCCCTTCGTTTTTCAGAGTGAGACTTACTTCGACCGATTCTCCTTTATCAACCTTATCTTCAGCGACATTCAAATTGTCATAAGCAAAAGTGGTATAGGATAAGCCGAAACCAAATGGGAACTGGGGTGCCACGTCCATATATTTATAGGTCCTCCCCTCCATGTCATAATCTTCATAAGGAGGCAGGTCTTCAATGGATTTCACAAACGTCACGGGCAGACGTCCTGAGGGAACGGCATCACCAAAGATGACATCTCCAACGGCATTTCCTCCCTGCTCGCCGGGATACCAAACATAGAGAAGGGCATCGGCCATTTCATAAACTTCAGGCATTGTAACAGCACTACCTGCAGTTACCACAACAACCAATTTGTTTGCATTGGCACGGATCTTTTTCAGAAAATCGATCTGATTCTGCGGCAGCCTGATACGCTCTCTGTCGCCCTTGTGCCTGGAAGCAATGGCTTCACCCTCTTCACCTTCAATCAGCTGAGAAAGGCCAAGACAGGCAACAGTTACATCCGCATTGGCGGCTTCTCCGGAGAACCAGTCAATGGGATTCCGGTTGGGTTCATCCAAAAGGGCACCCTGACTGTAATGAACGGAAGTTTGCGGACTTACTTTCCCCACGATTCCTTCCAGAATGGTGTGCATATCTTCGCTCAGCCCATAATAGTTGGCCAGCAGGGCCTGCATGTGAGCTGCGGTAGGTCCGGTAACGTATACACTTGGAACATCTTTGGCCAGGGGAAGAGCATCGGAATCGTTTTTCAGCATGACAATGGATTTCCTGGCAGCTTCCCTTGAAAGGGCCACGTGCTCCTTACTCCTGATCACATCCGTTCCAATGGTATCATAAGGCACCGATCCTTCAGGATCAAACATCCCCAGTCTGAAACGGGTTTTGAAAAGTTGTTTCAAGTTTTCGTCCACGTCCTTTTCAGTGGTCAGTCCCTGATCAATGGCGTCCATAAGAGAATTATAAGTATCGCCACAATTCAGATTACAACCGGTGTTTAATGCCAGTGCAGCCGCTTCTTCAGGGGTTTCCACAATGTCATGACCATCGTAAAAGTCGCGGATACCGCCACAATCAGATACGTAATAACCATCAAATCCCCATTGTTCTCTGAGAACTTCCTGCATCAGATACGGATGGGCTATACAAGGCTCCCCGTTGGTACGGTTGTAAGCCCCCATCACGCCTTCCACATGAGCTTCCGTTACAAGCGCTTCAAATGCCGGCAGGTAGGTTTCCCACATATCTTTCATACTTGCTTCGGCATTAAACTCATGCCGCAAAGCTTCCGGTCCGTTATGCACTGCATAATGTTTGGCCATGGCTGCAGCCTTTAGATATTTGGGATGGTCTCCCTGCAGTCCTTCCACATAATTGACCCCCATACGGGAAGTCAGGAATGGATCTTCGCCATAGGTTTCCTGCCCCCTTCCCCATCTGGGATCGCGAAAAATATTCACATTCGGGCTCCAGAATGTAAGCCCCTGATACTTTCCCCTGTGTCCATGTTCAGTAAAAACATTATACTTGGCACGGGCTTCTGTACTAATTGCTTCGCCAATCCGGAGCATAAGATCCTCATCCCATGTGGCCGCCATACCGATGGCCTGAGGAAAAATTGTCGCTCTTCCGGCGCGGGCCACACCATGAAGCGATTCGTTCCACCAATTGTACTCCGGCACATCCAGACGATCAACAGCCGGGGTTTCATCTAACAACTGATCGACCTTCTCCTCCAGGGTCATCTGATCAACCAGGCAATCAATCCGCTCATCCATAGGAAGATCGGGATTAATAAATGAGCAATCCTGCTGAGCATTCAACGTGTTCATCCCCATGAAGAATGCTGCCAAAATCAACCACTTTTTTCTCATAACTTACTGCTTTACAATTTAATATTTATTTGTATTTTGAATTTGCTAAATTTTGTTTTCAGCAACGAATATAGTAATAACTTTTAATACACAGAACAGAACGGAATAAAATATTAAAAGGTACATCTCAAAAAAAGGTTAAGCAGGTATGAATTTATCAGAATAGATTTGTTTTTTTGGGAAATTCAGAATGCAGGGAATTATTAACCGGTCTTAAACCGGTCTCTCTGAAGGAAAATATAAACATTATAAAACAACAAAAGCCAGCCGGTGAGGCTAGCTTTTGTTGTTTTTGAAATTTCTTTTATTCCACCGGACTCAGCACAAATCCATAGCTGTAGGAATTCTCCGTCAGGCGGTATTGGTCATGCGTCCATGCACCCCAACTGTCATCACCACCAACGCCCATTTGCTGAAGATCCACATCCACAGAGGTCAGTTCACGTGGTTCAACATCGTCGAGGTGGCGTTGCACCGGACGTTCTTCTCCTTCGGGCAAACGGCCGTCGGTCCTCCGGGGAGACTCAAAATCCTCGAGAATATTGTGATGGGCAGATACTTCGAGTAATTGTTTGCCTTCAAACCTTAGTCCTTCACCTGTTTCATTGGTAATGGTCATCCAACGCACATCGGTTTTGTTTCCGTTTTCCTGCGGTCGTAAATAAGGCCAGTATTGTTCGGCAACCGTACCGGTATAAAGATCGACAAAAGCACTGGTTTGGCGGTCCTGATATGATTCATGGGGGCCACGTCCCAACCATGACATTTGATCAAACTCACGTGGCATTTGGAGTGTCATCCCCATGCGGGGGATTTCAGGGAGATCATCTTCAGCCATTTCAAAATGATTATTCACCTCTACTTCTTTGTTGCCTTTGACAAGGTAAGTGCTTGTATAGGTACCTGTTTTGTTATTTTCCTGATCAGCAAGATCATACCTGAAGGTCAGCTCAATTTTCCCATTCTCGACCTCTTGGATATCAGAGTCTCTCAACTCACGTGTTTCCCCGGCCTTGCGCCAAATACGTGATCTCACAGGCATGTCGTTGCCAAAGTCGTTGTCGGTAGGTGCCCGCCAGAAAACAGGTTCCGGTCCTTTTTGAAGAAATTCGTTGTTATTTGATTTGAAGCTGGTCATTTCACCTTTCGCCATATCAAAAATAACAGAAAAGCCTTCCCCGTTGATGGTTAGCAGGTCCTCGTCCTTTTCATGGGTCAGGTCCGGGAGTGTTTCTGTTTCTTCGTTTGCCGGTATATCAATCGGCAACTTAAATTGTTCCGCTGCCAGCATGGTATTGGCCGGTACCAATCCATCGTCTTCCTTCAATACCGCTTTCACCGTAAGATAGTATTCCCTGCCGGGATCAGGATCAAAGTCAGGCCGTGCCGTTACATTCATCTTTTCATCGGGATCCAGATCCACCTCTTCAAATGTCCCGGATTTCACCTCTTCACCGTCGCCTTTAATGCTCCAGATAAATTCAAATTTCCCTGTATTCAGAAAAGCGTACTTGTTCTCTATTTCTATGGTTCCGTCCTCAAGGCTTACCGGATGAAATTTGATGTATTGATGCACCTTTTTCACTTCTTCCAGGGCAGGTTGTGGCTGCCGGTCAGGGTCTACCAACCCGTTCAGACAGAAGGTCCCGTCCGACGGCACGGTATCGGGCCCAAAATCGCCCCCATATGCCCAAAACTCCACACCATTCTCATTTTCGGTCAGGAGACCCTGGTCCACCCAGTCCCAGATAAATCCACCCTGCATCACCTCATGCGATTCAATCACGTCCCAATAATCCTGGAAATTACCGACACTATTTCCCATGGCATGCGCATATTCACACTGAATAAGGGGTTTACTGCCATCTTCTTGGGCATAACGTTCCATATCTTCAATACGGGCATACATAGGAGCAAAAATATCGGTATTCCGTCCACCGTGAGCCTGTTCATACTGTACAGGCCGTGAATCGTCCTGCGATTTCAGGTAATCGTAGGTGGCATCAAAATTGACCCCATCGCCGGCTTCATTGCCCAGCGACCATATGATAATGGAAGGCTGGTTTTTGTCGCGCTCATACATATTCCGGGTCCGGAAGAGATGAGAAGCCATCCAGGTTGAATCTTTGGCCAGGGATTCTTCGTCATAGCCCATGTCATGTGATTCAATATTGGCTTCGTCGATCACATAAAGCCCATAGCGGTTACAGAGTTCGTACCAACGTTCGGGTTGAGGATAATGAGACGTGCGCACCGCATTGATATTATGCTCCTTCATGGTCCTGATGTCTTTGATCATGGTGGCTTCGTCCACTACATGTCCATTTTCATCATGATGCTCATGCAGGTTCACGCCTTTGAGATACACATACCGGCCGTTTACCAACAAATTATTTCCTTCAATTTCAATTCGCCGGAATCCCACATCCTGGCGGATAACTTCAAGTACATTGCCGGCCTTGTCTTTAAGGGTCATCACAAGCTCATAAAGGTTCGGCGTTTCTGCCGTCCACCGTCTTACATCGTCATATTCTGAAGAAAAACCAACCGTTGAATCGGTGGTTTCAGATGAAAATTCTTCGACAAGATCATCTCCGTCATAAAGCATGGCTTCCAGCGTGACAGGATCGTCTTTCGAGGCACCTGCTATTTGTGCCCTCAGCCGGAAGTCCCCGGTGGTATAATCGTCCAGAAGTCCGGCAGAGACTTTGTAATCGGGTATGTGCTGTTCTTCCCTTGCCATCAGAAATACATCACGGGTAATACCCCCGAGTCGCCACATATCCTGATCTTCAATATAACTTCCGTCACTCCACTTATAAACTTCCACCGCAAG
>JAWOCV010000313.1:0-7678 GCA_046483585.1 Marinilabilia sp. | reverse complement strand
AGCCGCGGGAAAGCTGGAAGCTCTTAGCTGTTAGCTGTTAGCTGTTAGCTGTTAGCTCTTAGCTCTTAGTTCAGTCGCAGAGTTAGTAGTAGCTGAAAGCTCGAAGCTCGAAGCTCGAAGCTGAAGAGAAAGGTTGCTCTCTTTTGCGACATAACCAAAGAACTAACAAAAATGTATATGATTGAATTTCGGTTGTTTACATGTTTTGTTAGATAAAAGATAATTCGTATAATACTCAACAGTTCGTTAAACTTTTGCAAGTATCAGTTATTCAATTGTTTAACATTCAGAAATTGTTCATGTTAAAGTGCTGTTTATCAACAATATATGAGCCTTCTTAAATCTAACGATTGTTGTTTTCTCCTAACCCTTAAAATTCATAGGCTTATTGAGCTTATATCCCGGATTATCAAAGTGCTTAAAACAAAAGAATATTCTTTAAATGAGGCTGTCTAAAAAGAGCATTAAAAACTCCAGTATACTTTCAATTTGTAAGTGATTTTTTTTTATTGTGTCGCACCTCCGGCGCTTACTTTTTTGTAAAGTTTTGCTGTTTTATTACCATACTCTCGCACCTCCGGTGCTTTGGGATAGCCACGGAGTGGCGACAGTATGGTAAAAAACCTCTGTATTGAAAAAGATCTTAAGCTCCAGAGGAGCGACACTTTCTTCTAAATTGAAACGAGCATGGCAAGGGTTGTTGCAACAGAATGTGTATAAATCATTGCATGCGAGCCTGCCTGGCGGGTTATGAAAAAGAAACATTCTGGATTTTTGATGTTAAAACATTAAAATTGATGATTCCATATACATAAAACGGCAGACAGGCCTGCCTGCCGGCCTAATGAAATAAAGATCCTGAGTTCTAAGAAAAATTCTTTGGAACGAATGGATTCTTTTTCAGAAAACGTCAGGCAGGTTCCATCCGAACTTAAAAAACAAATTTTATACGGATGAAACTTGCATGACCATCAAGGTCTCAAAAGGATATGTAAATGTTGAAGAATGCAAGTTCCATTCGACCAATAACTTAGACTAAATTTTTACGAATGAAAGTTATGGAATTCAAAAATCGACTTTTTTGACAGCCTCATTCCAACATCACGCCCCCCCTTACAAACATAGCTAAACAATCCATTTGTCCGCAAATCGATTCCATACTTCCACATACCTCCAAACAACGAAAAACAATTTTTTCCGCTCATCCTTTCTTTTATTGATCAACCTCCGTTATTTTTACGATCTAAAGTTGAACCCCCTATTATTGTTGAATCAATGGAAGATGTTTTAAATTCAGTATCTGCAACTCATAAAAAACTCAGGCTTTCACTTTCGCCCGATGTCCTGACCCAGGCAGACCTATACTATTACAATGGCGATTGCCAGATATTGTCTCAATCGGCAGAAGGATTTTCTTTTCTGGTTTCTTCTGAAGATGTTCCACCCAGGGATATCTCGATCATAAAAGAAGATTCCGAACTTGTCCAGATCGAACAAAAAAAGACTGTTGACTGGGATGCGGCAGGTATTGCCTGTCTGCAATTAATGGAGGAAGAGCTGAAAAGTCTTGAGCCACATGAATACGTCGAACACAAAAAGTATTCACGTGAAGGTATGATTCAAAGGGTATTGCAGGAACGGCGCGACAAAGCTGCTAAAGCAAAATACCACATAGAGTGGGCCGACAACATTTACGGTGACCATATTCTCACCAATGAAAACGGGGTAAAATACAAACTCTTCCTTCGTGATTTTGATAATGAAACCGGGTATAGCGACAGCATGGATGCCAAAACCAACAAACTGGGCACTACAAAGCACCTGATGTTTGCTTTCAACCAGTTAAAGGAGAATAAAACGCTTTACAACTCCTTAAAAAAAACGTGCCCATTTGTGGAAATTTATCTTGATCCACTTAACAACTATTCTGTTTCCTGGTTTTTCCAGGGGCCTTTACCGCTTCAAACACAAATGCTTCTTTCAAAATATTTTGGCCGGGAAACATTCATTTCCGATGGTCAAATCCCTGAATTCCTTGGATTTCTCAATGAGGCACAGAAACACTCTGAAATACGCATACGTCCTGAAGTTCCTGAAAAAATTGAAGCTTTTTATGAGAAAAAAGTACTTAATGACCTGCAGGAAACAGAAAAAGCCGATTTTTCCATGCTACAGGCAGATCTCTATCCCTATCAGAAAGAAGGAATCCAATTTGCATCTTTCCGCAAAGCAGCTATCCTCGCCGATGATATGGGACTGGGGAAAACGCTCCAGGCCATAGGGACCGCCCTCAATAAAAAAACTTTTTTTGGCTTTGAAAGGACTCTGATCATCTGCCCGGCTTCTCTAAAATCGCAGTGGAAAAAAGAAATCGAAAAGTTCACATCCGAAAAAGCCATTGTAACAGAAGGCACTCCTGATGAAAGAGCTGCTATATATCGTAAAACCTCTGCTTTTTTTATTATCACCAACTATGAAGCTGCCATGCGCGATCAGGCGGCCATCAACAAGGCAGGAACAGATTTCCTTATACTTGACGAGGCGCAACGGGTCAAGAATTTCGCTACGAAAACGGCTGCTGCCATAGGGCGTCTTAACAAAAAACATGCTTTGGCAATTACAGGTACCCCTATTGAAAACCGGCTCATAGACATTTTTTCCATTGTAAATATCATGGAACCCGGGTTTCTGGGACCGCTATGGGAATTTTCTTATCAACATTGCCTTTTCGATCCGGCCAAGCATGACAAAATAAACGGTTATTATGACCTTCAAACACTAAAAGAGCGTATTCAACCATTATTGCTCCGCCGTGAAAAACGAAACGTGCTTGATCAACTTCCCAATCTGCGGCAAATCAACATTCCGGTTGGATTTTCCCCCATCCAGGCAGACTATCATGCCTCCTATGCGCGGGGTGTTTCACAAATTGTCCGTAAAAAAATCCTTACCCCATTCGATCTTCAGCGTTTGCAACTCCTACTTGCCAATATGCGTATGGTTTGTGATTCTACCTACCTGGTAGATGAAGCCACCAACGATTCGCCCAAACTTGATGAGTTAAAATTTCTTTTACTCGAAAAACTGGAAATTAAGAAGAAAAAACAAAAGATCATCATCTTTTCCGAATGGGTGAAAATGCTGAAAATTATCGGCAGAATGCTGCGTGAAAACGGAATCGGATTTGTTGAACTCACGGGATCAGTCCCGGTAAAAAACAGAGGCGCCCTGATCTCCCGTTTTGAGGAAGATGACAATGTAAAAGTATTCCTTTCTTCTGAAGCTGGTGGTTCGGGCTTAAATTTGCAAGCTGCCGATACCCTCATTCATTTTGAACTCCCATGGAATCCCGCCAAAAAGAACCAACGAGTAGGACGGATCAACCGCATAGGACAAACAAACAAGCACCTGACCATCATCAGCTTTATTACCAAAAATTCCATAGAAGAGCGCATAGCAGCCGGCCTTGAAGTGAAACAAAACCTTTTTGACGGCGTGCTGGATGAAGGCAGTAAAACCGACATGGTGGACTTTTCAGAAAAGGGAAGGTCTCAGTTCCTGAAACAAATTGAATCCTTTATCGGCAATCTGGAAGAGGCGACCCCGGATGAGCAAACAACAACTGAAGAAGAAATACAAGAAGAGATAGAAGAACAAGACAATGAAACAACCAAAGAGGAAGAATCCATAGACCTTTCCGGCGATAACCAGTCCGGTGATGAAGAAAAAGAACCGGTATCTCCTTCAGGAAAGGTGCAAAATGAAGGCTCTGACAACGAAATAGAACAAGTCATGAACAATGGCCTGCAATTCCTGTCGGGCCTGCTCAAAATGAGCACCGGCAAAGATTTGGGAATGGAAAACCAAGAAGTCCGGATGGACAAAGAAACCGGCGAAGTAACCATTAAATTTAAACTACCTGGTATGGGGAAATAGGTTCTTAAAGCCTACTAACAGTAAAGCTCCTAAGGGATAGAAAAGTTCTCAACCACCTGTAAGCCCCATATTTTATTATTGAGAAAATCTCAGGGGGCTTCTGTTCGTTCATAATCCGAAATAACAGAATCCTTTTCCGGGTTCCTGAAGATCTTTCGAAAAGGGTACTTTCGGACATAATAATCGCGGTGCAGAAAAATGAAAACATCAAAACTTGAATTCACTGTTGATTCAAAAATTCGTATCTTCGTTAAAAAGATAACAATATGGGATTAGCACTAACAAATAAAACGATTGATAAATATTTTGGTTTTCTTTCGCGCCTTGATAATCCAACCAAAAAGAAATTGATTATTAAACTAACTAAATCAATTGAGGAGAAAGAAGAATCAAGGATTAACTTACATGAGTTATCAGGCGCCTGGGAAGATTCACGTAATTCAGATGAGATTATCGATGAAATCAAAAATTCAAGGGTTGAAAAAAATAATAATATTGATTTTTGATGAAATATCTTCTTGATACCAATATTTGTATTCATTTTTTTCGAGGAAAATATGGCGTGTCTGAAAAAATTGAATCTGCCAAAATTGAGAATTGCTCTATTTCAGAGATCACACTGGCAGAATTGGTTTATGGCGCTGAAAATAGTGAAAAGCCTGAAAAAAACCATCGATTAATTGAAAAACTAATTGAAATGGTAACAGTCCTTCCAATTTATGATGCCATAATGACTTTTGGCCGGGAAAAAGCGAGATTGAGAAAAAGGGGAATCATGATTAGTGACCTGGACTTATTTATTGGATGCACAGCTGTGGAAAATGACCTAATCATGGTTACTGAAAACACTTTCGAATTTGAGCGAATTTCCGGAATAAAAATTGAAAACTGGGTGACCAGGGATCAATAAGCATCTTTAACAGCTGGCTTTCCAACCAGGCCTTACCTTTATATTCTACCATTTTTTTACTTTTGACAACTTCAAATATCTTTTAAAAATAATGCAGAAAACAAAATAACCAACCTGCAATGGAAGAACAACTCAAACAAATTGCAGCCCGTGTGCGTGAAATGCGTGAGATACTTGACATGTCGCCGGAAGCTGCTGCAAAGGCCTGTGGAATCACATCCGAAAAATACAGCCAACTCGAATCCGGCCAGATTGATATCCCCGTAAGTGTATTGCACAAACTGGCCAAAGCTTTCGATATTGAAGTTACCACCCTGCTGAGCGGTGAAGAGCCAAGAATGCATGCCTACACATTAACCCGCAAAGGCCAGGGCATTGCCATGGAGCGCCGCCAGGCTTACAAATACCAGGCATTGGCGACCAACTTCATCAACCGGAAAGCCGATCCGTTTATTGTCACCGTTGAACCCAAACCGGATGAAGAAGAGGTCGATTTCAACACCCACCCGGGACATGAATTCAACCTGGTAATGAAAGGGACCCTGCACCTCTTCCTCAACAACAAAAAAATGGTGCTCAACGAGGGCGACAGCATTTATTTCGACTCTTCCCTGCCCCATGGCATGAAGGCTGCAAATGGGCAGAAATGTGAATTTCTGGCGGTCATACTGTAAATGCAGGCTGAAATCAGTCACCAGTAGAGACGCAACATCTTGCGTCTGACCAGTAAAGACGCAACATCTTGCGTCTAACCAGTAGAAACGCAACATATTGCGTCTAACCAGTAGAAACGCACAATCTGCGTCTGATAAAAAACGATGAAAGACCCGGCGGGCATGGTGGCGATCACGTAAAGACACACGGCCGTGTGTCTCAACAAGGAACCCGCAACCAATTAACCAATTGACAAATTAACCATTTTACCATTTTTCAAACATCCAAAAATCCACTCTTCATGCAGCTCTATAAAAACTACTTAACCCAACCCGAATTTGAGTCCCTGAAAGATTTCCAGAAAAACTTCAGGATCAATATTCCTGACAATTTCAACTTTGCCTACGATGTGGTGGATGAATACGCACGGCGTGAACCTGAAAAAATTGCCATTGTATGGGTAAACGACGAAGGCCGGCACCGGAACATCACTTACAGAGAATTGAAAGAAGAGACCGATGCCACCGCCTCATACTTTCAGTCCATCAATATCGGCCGTGGTGATAAAGTGATGCTCATCCTGAAACGACGTTATGAATTCTGGTTTGCCTGTCTGGCACTCCATAAAATCGGCGCCACCGCCATTCCGGCTACCCACCTTTTGACCACCAAAGACATCGTTTACCGCTGCAATGCGGCCGGAATCAAAGCCATGGTTTGTGTGGGTGAAGACAATGTCATTTCCAACGTAGAGCATGCCATGCCCGAAAGTCCGACCGTGGAAAAACTGGTTTCGGTGGGACCTGAATATCCCGGCGGATGGGACAATTTCCAGGAAAAAGTGAGGCAGGCATCCCCCTTTGTTAAGCCGGAGGTCCCGTCACAGAATGACGACCTCCTGTTTCTCTATTTCACATCGGGCACCACCGGCAACCCCAAAATGGTGGCCCACGATTATACTTATCCCCTTGCCCATATCGTAACCGCTTCATTCTGGCAAAATGTGGAAGAAGACGGCCGTCATCTCACCGTGGCCGATACGGGCTGGGCCAAAGCCGTTTGGGGCAAACTGTACGGCCAAATGCTGGCCGGTTGCAGTGTGTTTGTTTACGACCACCAGAAATTCACCCCGGCCGATATGCTGAAGGTTCTTTCTGAATATAAAGTCACATCCTTCTGCGCACCCCCGACCATTTTCCGTTTCCTGATCCGGGAAGACTTGTCGCAATACGACCTCTCATCACTGAACTACTGCACAACCGCCGGAGAAGCTCTGAATCCAAAAGTTTTTGAATCATTTAAACAACATACCGGTATTCAGCTAATGGAAGGTTTCGGACAGACCGAAACCACCATCCAGCTGGCCACATTTCCCTGGATGGAGCCCAAGCCCGGTTCCATGGGCATCCCCTCACCTCTTTATGACATCGACCTGATTAAACCTGACGGTGAAAAATGCGAGGACGGCGAACAAGGGGAAATTGCCATCCGGGTAGGTGAGCATCATCCGGTGGGCCTGTTCAGAGGGTATTACCGCGATGAAGAGCGCACCAGCGAAACATGGAAAGATGGCATCTATTACACCGGCGACATTGCCTGGCGCGATGAAGACGGTTATTACTGGTTCGTGGGCCGGGTGGATGATGTCATTAAAAGTTCGGGGTACCGCATCGGGCCCTTTGAGGTAGAGAGTGCCCTTATGACCCATCCCGCCGTGGTGGAATGTGCCGTAACAGGAGCACCCGACGAGATTCGCGGACAGGTAGTGAAAGCCTCCGTCGTCCTGGCCAAAGATTATCAGGGAAGCGATGAACTGATCAAAGAGATCCAGGACCATGTGAAACAAACCACCGCCCCCTACAAATATCCGCGCATCATCGAATTTGTCAGGGAGCTTCCCAAAACCATAAGCGGGAAGATCAGGCGTGTGGAGATCAGGGGGGATGAATGAAAAGAACCGATGAGATTAGCACCATGCTTTAGCATGGTGATTTCAGGGCCACCACGGTACTACTTTAGCCCGCTTCACCCTGTGAAATTATTTCGTACTATTAAACCCCTCTTTGAATCATTGTATTTCATAGGGTAAAGCGGGCTTTTTCTTTATCGGCACTCATATTACCCCTCATATTCCTCAATTTATATAAGAAGGAGGTATTCGGTTATAGGAAAGCCGGC
>JAWOCV010000301.1:0-13660 GCA_046483585.1 Marinilabilia sp. | reverse complement strand
TGGAAAGACATCATGGATTATCTCTACTCTTATCCCAGTATTGCTGTTTGGGTGCCGTTTAACGAACGTTGGGGGCAATTTAAAACAGAAGAAATTTCTGATTGGACCGAAGAGTATGATCCTTCAAGGCTTGTCAACCCGGCAAGTGGTGGAAATCACTATCCCGGTCTTGGCCACATTCTCGATCTTCATAATTACCCCGAGCCCAAACTCTATTTCTATGATGCCATGCGGGCCACCGTTCTTGGTGAATATGGCGGAATCGGATTCCCTATGGAAGGACATCTCTGGGCACCTGACCGGAACTGGGGCTATGTTCAGTATGAGTCGTCCGAAGAGGTGACCGATGAGTATGTTGATTTTGCCAAAATGTTAAAGGAATTGGTTAAAGTTGGTTTCTCTGCAGCAGTTTACACACAGACCACTGATGTGGAAACGGAGGTGAATGGTTTGATAACTTATGACAGAAAAGTGATCAAGTTAAACGAAGATCGTGTCAGGGAGATCAATCAGGACGTGATCAATACAGTAAAATAGAAATAATTTTTCAGAGCCGGGGATTCATAAGGGATCCCCGGTTTTTTTATATTTCTGGTCAATTGTTGTTTTGTTATTACAATTTTGAAAGCATACTGCGCTTTGTCTTCCCAACCGGTCCTTCCTATGTTTGAGCTTATCTTCAGAATTTGTCTTGATCCCCGAAATTTAATTTGTGGTCATTCACTGGTGAAATCTGAATCATTTTAACTGTTTCCGGGAGATTTCCCTTTGAAGAGGATATAACAAACAGAGGTTGTTTTAGTGAATAATTGGGAATTGTGTTAATCATTCCCTGAATACCAGAACAGCATATAATATGGATTTATCTGTGAAAAAACTGCCAATTTGGAAATACGGATTTTCCGGGCTTCTTTTGTTAAGTGGTGCTGTCCTGGCAGGATGTACCAATCGCTCTGATTCGGCAACCGAACGTCCCAATATCATGATCATAATGACCGATGATATGGGATATTCTGATATAGGCTGCTACGGAGGGGAAATTGAGACCCCGAATATTGATAAATTAGCGCATGAAGGCGTGCGTTTCACGCAAATGTACAACAGTGCCCGCTGCTGTCCCACAAGAGCTTCATTGCTGACGGGACATCATCCCCAACAGGCTGGAATTGATGGTATGGGCGTGAATTTGAATATGAACACGCCCACTATTGCTGAGATCTTGAAAGAGGAAGGATATCATACCGGGATGACCGGAAAATGGCATCTTTCCGAGACCCAACCATTGGAAGATCATGACGAACAACTTCAGTGGCTGGCCAACCGAAAGGATCACGGGCCGTTTTCACCTCTCGAATATTATCCCTCCAATCGCGGATTTGATGATCATTGGGGCGTAATATGGGGTGTTGTTAACTTCTTTGATCCCTTCAGCCTGGTTCATAATGAAGAACCTATCCGGGAAGTTCCGGAGGATTTTTATATGACCGATTTTATTACCGATAAAAGCATTGATCTGATTGAGGATTACAGCCAGGATGAAAATCCGTTTTTCCTGTATGTTGCCCATACGGCTCCTCATTGGCCGCTTCATGCCTTGCCCGAAGATATAAAAAAGTATGAGGACACTTATACCGATGGATGGGAAGTGCTCCGTGAAGAACGTTACGAGCGAATGATTGAGATGGGGCTGATCAACCGCGAAACTTATCCTTTGCCTGAAAATTCATCGGGCAGGAGTTGGGCCGATTGTGATGAAAAAGCATATGAGTCGGCCTGTATGGCTGTGCATGCAGCCATGATCGATCGAGTGGATCAGGGTGTTGGTGAAATTATCCGGAAACTGAAAGAAACCGGACAATATGAGAATACCATCATACTGGTATTATCCGATAATGGTGCCTCGTATGAGCGGGGTTATCCACCGGGATTTGACCGGCCGGCTTTTACACGGGACTCAGTGATGATCGAATATGGTGCTGAGGAGCCGGGGCCCGAAACCACCTGGAATTATATTGGCGATGCCTGGGCCAGTGCTTCTAATACACCTTTCAGATATTGGAAGATGGAGTCCTACGAGGGAGGGATCGCTACTCCATTTATCGTGCATTGGCCGGCTGCTCTCAAAGAACAACAAAATACCATCAACAGCGGAGAGGCCCATGTGATGGATATTTTACCTACCTGTCTTGAGATCGCCGGAGCTGATTATCCTGAACTGGCAAATGGTGAAGAAACCAATTCTCCCAGCGGGAAAAGTCTTTTACCTCTGCTGTTTGATGAAGTTGAAACCCTTCATGATACTTTGTGCTGGGAACATCAGGGTGGCAGGGCCATCAGATCGGGAAGATGGAAAATGTCTGCCCTGCCGGATGAATCGTGGGAACTGTTTGATATTTCAAGTGATAAAACTGAAACCACTGATCTTTCCGGAGAACACCCGGGAAAAGTCGACGAACTGAATCAGGCATGGGAGAACTGGGCCGGTGATTTGAATATAGAGTGAATCTTAATTCTGGAGATCCGGGGCTTCAACATACATATTACTGCCGATCTTTGATCAGGGGAAGATCCGGAGTCAGAAGGAAAACCCGGTCCGGAACAGATTTTCCGGTTTAGGAGCCTTCCCGGGAGGATGAGCCCGGAAGAAAATTTAACTTTTTGCATGGAATCATACAATATATGCAAAAAAGTAATGATGTTTTCAGGAGATTTTTACATTTTGGGGATATTACTGGCAAAGGAGAAAAATATAAATGGATAAGGACTATCAGGAAATATACAACGATTTTCTGCGAAGCGGCAAAAATTCTGAAGAAGAGAAGCGTTTTGCCGGTTTGTTCAGAAACAAAAAAACCGAACCGGAAGTGAAGCAGAAAATGCGGAAAGAATGGGAAGACATAGCTTATGGGGACACTTCTTCCAGAGATTTGTCACATATTTTATATAAGCTTCATTTTCTTATTAATTCCAATGAATCGGATGGTTCTGCTCGCAGAGGCTTATACCGGATCGGTCAGTGGTACTCACGGGTGGCATCATTGCTTTTGTTGCCCTTGCTCACTTTGATGGGAGCTTATCTTCTTACAGGTGATCGATTCCATTCGAAGACTGAATCTGAGCCTTCGATGGTTGAAGTTGTAGCTCCAATGGGATCGCGGATTCGCTCAGAACTTCCGGATGGGACATCCGTCTGGTTAAACGGGGGGTCAGTTTTGAAATATCAGATTCCTTTTGATAAGCGAAATGTAATGGTCAAAGGCGAAGCTTTTTTTGACGTAGAAACCGATTCGTTGCGTCCCTTTTTGGTGGAAGGGAAACATGGCTGTGTAAAGGTTCTCGGAACACGCTTTAATGTAAAAATGTGGCCCGATGAAGATCTCACCGAAGTGGTGCTTGAAGAAGGAGATGTTGAATTATTGCCGCGCAATTCAGATCAAAAGTTTGGTATGAAACCCGGCGAAATGCTTGTTTTAGACAGCAAGAAGAAAGATTTGAAGCGAAGCCACGTCAACCCTGAACGCTATTCTGCATGGATCGATGGAAAATTGATGTTCAGAGGGGATGATATGGAAATAGTGGGGCGTGAATTATCGAGGTGGTTCAATGTTGAAGTTGAATTGAAGGATTCCACGCTGAAGGATTATGTTTTCAGGGCCACTTTTGAGGATGAGAACCTGGAAGAGGTGATGCGGCTATTAAAAATGACTTCCCCCATTGATTATGATATCATTGATAATAAACAGGACAGTGAAGGACATTTTTCCAAAAAGAAAGTAATTATCAGCGCTGATTAATGTTGAATCAAATATTATTTATTTATGAAAAATTCTTTTCACACAAACGAACCCGAATTATTGACTTCGTCGAACTTCGTTTCACAAATAATCCCTGTCTCCGACAGCGACTAAGATTCAGTAAAAACTTTTTTTTAAAAGTTTAACTTCATCTAAGTCGGGGTTAACCTGAACTGTATTCATAATAATAAAAATTTATGAAACGAAGTTGGACGAAGTCAATAGTTCAGGCTAATAAAACAAAATTGTTCTTAACCTGAGATATTCATGAATATATCAGGTTAGGAAAGGCGAACAAAAGGGATCATCGAAGCGGCCACTTCCTGATCCCCGAAATTAAATGTTTGTATAATTTAAACACTTCAGAGTTATGAAGAAAAATTTTGAATCGGAAATGAGGGACAATTATGTTCTGGCCAAAATTTTCCGGATTATGCGTGTAACATTGATTTTATTATTCCTGGGGGTTTCGCAGCTTATTGCTGAAGATTCCTATGCCCAGAAAAAAGAGCTTACCATCGATCTCGAAAATGTAAGAGCCGAAACAGTTCTTGATGAGATCGAGAACCAAAGCGAATTCTACTTTCTTTACAACGAAAAGATGGTGGATGTTCAATTCAAAACATCTGTGAAGGCTTCTGATGGAGATATTTTTGAAGTTCTTGACCAGCTTTTTGCAGGTCGTGACGTTGGTTATCAGGTTGTCGATAACCAGATTATTTTATCTAAAGCTGGAGAAGAAGAGCGTGAGAATATTCTCCAACAGGATGAAGACGTCATTAGCGGTACGATTGTTAATGAGGAAGGGGCTCCCCTTCCCGGAGTTACGGTTGTAATAAAAGACACTTCAACAGGTACCGTGACCGATGCCGAGGGGAACTATGAGTTAGCGGATGTGCCCGACGATGCTGTTCTGGAATACTCTTTCGTGGGAATGGAGACCGTTGAAGAAGAAGTAGATGGCCGTTCTCAAATTGACGTTACTATGGCTGAGGCTACCGTCGGACTTGATGAAGTAGTAGCTGTAGGTTATGGTGAGCAGAGAAAAGGTTCGATCACCGGATCAGTTGCCAGCACATCTTCAGATGATCTGGAACGTGTACAGGGATCTACTGTTAGTTCGACACTGGCAGGAAAAATGGCCGGTGTTTCTTTCCGCATGCCAGACGGACGTCCTGGATCTGGTGCCAATATCCAGATCCGGAATATGGGGGACCCCTTGTATGTGATTGATGGTGTTCAGAAGGATGCCGGTCACTTCAATAACTTATCACCCAATGATATTGAAGACATATCCATTTTGAAGGATGCTTCAGCCGCTATTTATGGTGTACGTGCGGCCAACGGAGTTGTCCTGGTAACGACAAAAGATGGAAAACGTGGGGAAGACAATACCATTAATGTGGATGCCTATTATGGCGTCCAAAACTGGACACGTTTTCCTGAAACCACCAATGCTTACAAATGGATGCGCGGACGTGCCGATGCCGAGGTAAATGAGACCGGAAGTACCTCCATTACCCCCGAAGAACTCGAGAAATATAAAGAAGGCACGGAGCGTGGTTACAGAAGTTTTGACTGGAAGGATTTTATCATCAAACCAAACGCTCCAAAAACTTCTGTCAATGTCAATACCCGGGGTGGTTCAGATAAAATAAACTATTACATTTCTCTTACCCGGCTTGATGAGACTTCCGTTTTGGGCCGCGAATTTAATTTCGGTCGCACCAACATCCAGTCAAATCTTGAAGCGGAGGTAGCTGAAGGCCTTACCTTTGAGACACGTATCAATGGTCGTATCGAATCGCGCGATAACCCAGGTGTTCCCGGTGGAGACGACTATTGGGCCCCCCGTTTTGCCATTTTACGGAACCGTCCCACCTGGCGACCCTATGCCAATGACAATCCTGATTATGTCAATCATATTCCCAATATGGAAACCAATTGGGCCCTATTGAACAAAGAATTATCAGGTGAATGGGAAGAAGACTGGCGCGTGCTGGACACCCAATTCCACGGAACCTATGAAACGCCGATAAAAGGATTGACAATCAGGGGGATGTATTCATATTACTATGCCGACCGTCTGATGAACAATCATGAGTATACCTATGATGCTTATGGTTATGATGAGGAAAATGATGAGTACTATGTTTCTTTCCATAATCCCAACCCCTGGCGGGAGCGTGGCACCCATAAGGTGTTCGAAAACGTTTTGCAGGGACAGATCGATTACAGCCGGGAATTTGGTCCCCACAGCATCAATGCCACCTTTGTAAATGAGCGGATTGAGCGGCATGAGCTGGATACCTGGTTGCATTCTGTCCCTGAGACCAATGCACTGTCCCTTATCCAGTTTGATGATATGGACCAATATGATGATGCTGAGTGGGAAGAGGCCCGTATAGGGTATGTCGGACGATTAAATTACAATTATGCTGATAAGTATTATCTGGAACTCGCAGGTCGTCGCGATGCTTCATGGAAATTTGCACCTGATGAACGGTGGGGGTTCTTCCCTTCAGGATCGATCGGATGGCGTGTTACGGAAGAGAATTTCGTTCAGGATCTGCTCGGAGAAAGCAGTTTAGATCTGAAATTTAGAGCCTCTTATGGTGAACTGGGCGATGACAATATCGATGTAATAGGAGATTTTGATTACATTACAGGATATGATTATGCAACCTCCAGAGTGCCCATGGATGGTGAAACAGTTATTGGTGCGAGAGACCGGGGCATTCCCATAACATCTGTTTCCTGGTTTACCAGTAAGACCACCGACGTTGGCGCCGACTTTTCTTTCCTGAACGGGCGTATCAACGGTACCGTGGATTATTTTTATCGTAAGCGTGAAGGGCTTCCTGCCAATAGATATGATATCCTGGTACCCAACGAACTCGGATACGAACTACCTCCTGAAAATCTGGAAAGCGATGCTACCACAGGAGGAGAGTTGATGTTGTCCTATAACGGAGAAGCCGGTGATCTGAGTTATTCTGTGGCTGGTAATATCTCCCTGGCCCGTCATCGGTTCCTGGAATCATATAAACCGCGTTTTGGTAACTCCTGGGACCATTACCGCAATTCATCAGAAGATCGCTGGACAGGCATCTTCTGGGGACATGAAGTAATCGGTCAGTTCGAGTCTCAGGAGCAAATCAACAATTATGAAGTCAATAATGACGGGAACGGAAACCGTGACATGTTGCCAGGTGACCTGATCTACAAAGACGTTAATGGAGACGGCGTGATCAATGAATTGGATGAGCGTCCCATTGGTTATTCCACATCAGGAAATCCTATCATGAATTTTGGTCTGCAACTTTCAGCCCGTTACAAAGGGTTTGATCTGAGTGCGGATTTCTCAGGTGCATCGCTTTATACCTACAACCAGGGATGGGAGATGCGCTGGCCTTATCAGAATGAAGGGGCCCTTTTGGAACAGTTTTATGAAGACCGCTGGCATCGTGAGGATATTTTTGATCCAGAGAGTGACTGGTTATCAGGCAAATACCCTCCGTTGCGTTTCAATGCCGGATGGCATAATAATTACAACAAGAATTCGGATTTTTGGGCAACCAATGTGCGGTACCTGCGCATGAGGACGCTGGAACTTGGTTATACCATTCCGGATAATATTCTGGAACAAGTGGGAATAGACAGGGCCCGGTTCTATGTCAACACTTATAATCTCTTTTCTATTGACAATGTGCGCCATCTTGGTATTGAGCCTGAAATTGAAGAGGATAATGGTTTGCAGTATCCTCAGAATAAGCTGGTGAATGTTGGGGTTAACTTGTCATTCTAATCATAAAATCTGAAGAACTATGAAAAGGTTTTTATATATACTCATCGTGTTTGTTGCTATCGGATGGGGCTGTGACGATGAGGAGTTTCTAAACAGAGAGCCCCAGAATATTTTGCTGGAAGACCAGGTATGGACAGATGACGATGTTGCCTTGTCCGTGCTGGCCGATCTGTATTTTCGGTTGCCCGAATTACAGGGGATAACCAACTGGGATTCTTTCCTTAATTTCTTTGATTTTGATGAAGCCTTTATTTCGAACGCAGGAGATTACGGACTTCATAAGCGCAATAACTATAGCTATGATGAGTGGGGTTTGTGGGATTATGGCCTTATGCGTGAGATCAATCTCTTTATCGAGAAAGCCCGGGAAGCTGATGGAGATGAGCTTTCTGAGAAAGACCGTTTTATTGCCGAAGGACGTTTTCTCAGAGCATGGGTTTATTTTGAGATGGTGAAACGCATGGGCGGTGTTCCGCTTATTACTGAACCTCTTGAGTACGATTTCAGTGGCGATCCTTCCTATCTTCAACATCCCAGGGCAGAGGAGCATGAAGTTTATGATTTCATTCTGGAAGAACTGGATGAAATCCAGGCCGATCTCCCCGATGATGTTGATACCAAGGCGCGTGCAACAAGAGGGTTGATGCTGGCCATGAAATCACGCGTAGCTCTTTATGCCGCTTCAATTGCAAAATATGGGGAAAATACCCCATCTGTTTCTACATCCGGCGGCGAGGTTGGCATCGATCCATCCATGGCTGATGATTATTACCAGCAGGCCCTTGATGCCGCGGAGACTTTGATTTCTGACGGGGCTTATTCCCTGTATGATGTTGAGGATGATCCTTCTGAAAATTTTGCCAATATTTTTGTAGATAAGAACAATAATCCGGAAGTCATTTTTGTCAGGGACTTTATGGAAAGTGAAGACTGGGAAGATTGGACCAATAAATTTACACTTTGGAATCAGCCCTGGTCGTTGGCAGAAGATATAGAGGGAGGTCGCCTGAATCCTTCCCTGAATCTGGCTCAGCGTTTCGAGTTGCTCGATAATACCTTTGAGCCTTTCCGGACAAAGGATGAAAACGGTGACTGGATCTTTTATGACGAGCCCGGTGACATTTTTGACAACCGTGATGCCCGTCTCGAGGGGACGATTATTGTGCCGGGATCAGAGTTCAAGGAGCAACCTGTGGATATTTGGGCCGGGTATATGCTTGCCGATGGAACTACTATCACCGGAGATGGATTTGGTGATGAAGATGACGTCCCTGGACTTGGAAATGTCCAGATTGTCGGGGATGACGGCCCCATCGATGGCCGTGAGTTCTCAGCTCAAACCGGTTTTTACATTCGCAAACACATGGATCCTGACAAAGGTTCCGGTCAGCGTGGTCTGAAAAGTAACAAATGGTGGGTACGTTATCGCCTTGGCGAAGTATACCTGAATGCTGCTGAAGCGGCTTTCGAGCTTGGTGATCCTGAAACGGCTGCTGATTATATGAACGAAGTTCGCCGAAGAGCTGGTTTTACCGAAGATCTTGAAGCTGCCGACATTACTTTCGACAGGATAGTGCATGAACGTAGAGTAGAGCTGGCCTTTGAAGGGCATCAGCTTTGGGACTATAAGCGATGGAGAATAGCCCACGAAGTGTTTGATGGTCAGCAATTGGAGGTTGATGACCTTACTGAGGATCCAAGTGATGTATTGGCTTCAGGTTCTCGTGTGTTTGGTTTGTGGCCGTATAAATATCATGACCCTGATGATCCTGATAATCCCAACAATGGCAAATGGGTGTTCGAAGAGATCCGGCCCAGTGAGGTTACCGGTGCTTACCGTTTCAGAATGGGTAATTATTACTCGAGGATAGGTGATGATATCTTGAACAATAACCCCGAGATTGTTAAGAATCCCAATCACAACTGATCGCGTTGCAGTTGTGAAACGAACTTGACAAGATTTTTTATAAAGGGGATTTTTAAAAATCCATACGACCATAAAAATAAATTTTGTACGTATGAAAAAGATAAATATATTATTTGCAATAACCCTTCTCACGGGAATTCTCGTGTCTTGTGAATATGACAATTACGAGGAGCCGAAGTCCCAACTTCAGGGCAGCCTTGTGTATGAAGGAGACCCCATAAATGTGGCTTACAATGAGGTGAGTTTTCAGTTGTGGGAAGATGGCTGGGAACTGGAATATCCTATTGATGTTGAAGTGGATCAGAATGGTTCCTATTCCGCTATGCTGTTTAATTCCACTTACAAGCTGATCATAGATGAACATCAGGGACCATTCAGGAATATCCCTGACCCTGATACCGGATCAGATACTATAGAGGTGGAGGTAAATGGCGATAAGGAAATGGACATTGAGGTTGAACCCTATTACATGATCCGTAATGAAGATTTTTCAGTGAGCGGGGGTGAGGTGAATGCTTCATTTGCCCTGGAACAGATTATTAGTGGTGACGATGCAAGGGATGTAGAGGCTGTTCATCTGAGTGTTCACAAACGCCAGTTTGTGGATAACCTGAACAATCTTGAGAATACGACCATCGGAGGAGGAGATATCGATGACCCGGAAAATGTCTCATTGAGCGTGGGAATTCCGGATATGACACCTTCCCAGGACTACGTATTTGCCCGTATTGGGGTAAAAATTGCTGGTGTGGAGGACCTTTTGTTTTCTGAGGTTGTAAAGCTTGATATCTAGTTTCGTTTTATAAATATGGGTTGTTTCAGGTCTTTCCTGAGGCAACCTTTTAATTCTAAAAAGTTATGTTCAATCTTCGCCGTTTATCGTATTTGATCTTGTTGATAATAACAGGGACGACTTTAATTTCTTGTGATCAACATGAAAATCATTCGCAAAAGAGTTCTGCCACCCGGATGAGAGCTCCGGCATATCCCTTGATCACCATTGATCCCTATACCAGTGTTTGGTCCCATGCCGATCAATTATATGATGATCCTGTACGTCACTGGACCGGCGAGGTACATGGTTTGATCGGGGCCATAAGAGTAGATGGGGAAGTTTACCGGTTTCTGGGTGAAGAAGAGATGCCCTGGATTCCTGTGGTGCCAATGGCTGACCAGGAAGCGTGGGAAGGCAGGTATGTGTTTGATGAACCGCGTAAGGACTGGACACGCGTAAATTTTGATGATAGCGACTGGGAAAAAGGGAAAGGTGCATTTGGTACTTCAGAAATGCCTTCTTTGTCCACTTTATGGGAAACAGAAGATATTTGGGTACGTCGTGAATTTGAATTATCCCGCCCGCTTGACGATGGCGATGTATATTTAAAGTATTCTCATGATGATATTTTCGAACTTTACATAAATGGTGAGAAGCTTGTGGAAACCGGATATGAATGGGAAAACGATGTGGTATTGAAGATCGACCGCGACTTATTGGAGCGGGATGAAAAAAACGTCATCGCTGCCCATTGTCACAATCGTACCGGCGGGGGGTATGTTGATTTCGGAATATTCCAGATTGATGAGGAGAATCGCTTTTTCGATCAAACGGCCAAACAAAATGATGTCGCTTTGTCGGCTACCCAATCTCATTACAGCTTTACCTGCGGGCCTGTTGATCTGGATGTTCAGTTTGTTTCTCCCTTGTTGCCCGGCCAATTGGACCTGTTGTCCCGCCCGGTAAATTATATCAATTACCAGGTGTCAGCGAATGACGGACAGGAACATGATGTCGAAGTTTATTTTGACGCCACACCTCAATGGGCTGTCGATCAAACAGACCAGGAAGTGGAAATTACTTCCGGACAGGCTGGTGATGTCAATTACCTGAAAACCGGGACAACCGAACAACCCGTTTTGGAAAAGAAGGGCGACGACGTCCGGATCGACTGGGGTTACTTCTACCTGGCGGCAGACGAAGGTGAAAATATGTCCACATCTGTTTATGAGTCGGTTGCCGGCCGGAAAAACTTTGTGGAACAGGGAACTGCTTCTTCCGGTGTTGAAACTTATACCGGAGATATGACTGAAACAATGCCCTTGCTAAGTGTTTCAGACAACATGGGAAGCGTTTCTGAAGACGCGGCTCAGGGATACATTATGCTGGGTTATGACGACATCAAATCCATTCAGTATTTTGAAGATAATCTGGAGCCCTGGTGGCGTGAAGGAGATGTTGACATGAACGATATCCTGGCAGCAGCCAAAGACGAATACGATGCCGTCATGGATGCATGTATATCGTTTGACAAGCAGTTGTGGAACGATGCTGTAAATGCCGGTGGCAAGAAATATGCTGACCTTTGTGTTCTCGCTTACCGGCAATCTGTCGCTGCCCACAAACTGGTCAAAGATACCGATGGAGAAATTTTGTTCCTTTCCAAAGAAAACTTCAGCAATGGATCCATAGGGACGGTAGACGTCACCTATCCTTCTGCTCCGCTTTTCCTGAAATATAATCCGGAATTGCTGAAAGGGATGCTCAATCCCATTTTCTATTACACCGAAAGCGGAAAGTGGGACAAGCCTTTTGCGGCTCATGATGTGGGGACGTATCCCATCGCCAATGGGCAGACTTACGGAGGGGACATGCCGGTTGAGGAAAGCGGAAATATGTTGATTATGACAGCGGCCATAGCCGATGCCGAAGGAGATGCTTCCTATGCCGCTGAACATTGGGATGCGCTAACAATGTGGGCAGATTATCTGCTGGAAAAAGGACTTGATCCGGAAAACCAGCTTTGTACCGACGATTTTGCCGGTCATTTTGCGCACAATGCCAATCTTTCTGTAAAGGCCATTATGGGGATTGCCAGTTACGGGCGACTTGCAGAAATGCTGGAAAAAGACGAAGTTGCAGAGAAGTATACAAGCGAAGCCAAACGGATGGCACGCGAATGGATGAAGATGGCCGATGACGGTGATCATTACCGTCTCACCTTTGACCGGGAGAATACCTGGAGTCAGAAATACAACCTTGTTTGGGATAAGTTGCTCGGTTTTGATGTGTTCCCCGATGAGGTGGCACAGACAGAGATCGAGTATTATCTGACCAAACAGAACGAGTATGGACTTCCCCTGGATAACCGGGAGACTTATACCAAATCGGACTGGGTGGTCTGGACGGCTACTTTGGCTGACGATCAGGAAACGTTTCAGGAATTCATTGATCCTTTGCATCGCTATGTCACTGAAACGCCTGACCGTGTGCCAATGAGCGACTGGTATCAAACCACCGATGCCACACAGGTCGGTTTTCAGGCAAGATCTGTTGTTGGCGGATACTTCATAAAGATGCTTGAAGAATAAATGGAACCATCCTGTCTGCAAGGCGGGAAAAGCGTTGCAGACAGGATTATTCTCTTATTGTTTTCATGTTCCGGAGGGGCTTGTTTGTGCCCTGCTGTTTTGTATAGGTTGACGAGGTTGTGAATTCGTCATAAGTGTCCCACCAATATCCATATATCTATGAAACGACGAAATTTTGTTCGCATGGCCGGACTGGGAGCTGCGGCTCTGGCTTCTGCTACCCAAAGTAAGAATGCTTTCGGAATGAAAGCGGTTGAGTCTTCCGGCATCAGCATTGATCCCACACCGCGGTTTGAGTTATCACCATGGTTGTATATGCAGTTCATGGAGCCCCTGGGTGTAACCGATGGCTCGGTTGAAGCGGCCTGGGACCACAGCAGGGACCAGTGGCGTGAAGATCTGGTTCAGGTGACCAGAGAACTGGCACCGGGGATGGTTCGGTATGGCGGAATTTTAAGTGCGTACTACAAGTGGAAAGAAAGCGTAGGTCCGCGAAACCAGCGAACACCTATGTTGAACATTCACTGGAACGGCATAGAGACCAATCAGGTGGGAACCGCCGAATTTGTTGACTTTTGCCGTCAGGTCAATGCCGATCCTTTGATGACCGTGAATTTTGAGTCGGAAGGAAATGAACACTGGGCCAAAACCCCGAAAGGGGAAAATCGATCGGGTGATGCCAAAGAAGCAGCCGGGTGGGTGGATTATTGCAACAATCCCTCCAATAAGTTCCGAATTGAACATGAATTCAGAGAGCCTTTGAAG
>JAWOCV010000093.1:0-9145 GCA_046483585.1 Marinilabilia sp. | reverse complement strand
CAAAACAAGAAACAGAACACCAGTTAAGAGTAGTTGTATCATAAAACCAGGGGTATTCAGGGTTTATTCGAATCATTCCATCCACAGTGAAACATCAGGGCTCTGAAGCCTCTTCCAGTCGCTTAACAGCCATACTCTGCAAATACTGGAGATGATGAATATTTCTTTTGATCCGGGCCTCCACTTTCGCATCCAGATCAGAGAGGTAGTCAGCCGCTGTAATGGTACCATTTTTCAGTCGCTTTTCGCTTTTAGCGGCAATGGCTTCTCTCAAACGAACGATTTCATCATCATGCTCCATCATCTCCAGATACTTCTCCGCTTCTCCCTTCATTTTGTTGACAGACCTCTGCTGATTGACACGAAATGTTTCCTCACGTATTTGCACCAATTCCTTTTTTTCCTGAAGGGCCAGTTTTTCCCGCCTGGTTTGTTGCCAGTCCCAGGGCGTCCATTCCAGCCTGATGCCTACCATCAACATAGGGCGGAATTCATCTTTCAGCATATTGAAGCCCGGGTTTCCGTAACCTGCACGGCCAAAAGCACCCAAAACAGGCCACCGGTCCCGTTGTGTCACTTTCATCTGATGATCAATCACCTGCCTTTGTAAATCATAATACCGAACTTCTGGATGCACAGAAGGGCTTAGTAAATCGCCGGCAGATGGTGTTTTCAGATCAGATGCCGACTCAAGCTCTTTGCCGATAAAAGAGGAGAGATTTTCAAGAAGCACATCCATGTCGTTACGAACAGAAACCAGTTGCTGAGTCGCCTGGTGATATTCGGCATCCATTGACTGGACCTCCGATTTTTCAACCGCTCCGTTTTCCAACATATCACGGAGTTCTTCCCGGCGGGACTCAATGGTACGTATCTTCGATTGGACCTGCTGCTTCTGCTCTCTGACCATTAAAACACTGAAAAACAATTCCGTAATCCGATGCCTTAGCTGATACAGCTGAACTTCAATATCCTGTTGTTCCAGCTCTCCTGAAATCTCCTCCAACTGAGAACTTGCTGAAGTTCTGCCGGCATCATAAATGGTCTGATTGACATCCAACATCATATTATACTGGTCTTTCGGAGCCTCGGGCAAAGACAAACCAGCCATAGAAGCATCCCCATCAATGCCCGGCACTTCATTCTGCCATGATGCCTGCCCCGAAACCTCAGATTGAGGCAACCACCGGCTTTTGACATTCCGGATGCTAAGATCCGTCATGCGGCCAAGTTTTTCCTTTCCCTGCAATAAAGGGTAATGATCACGGGCCTTGTCATAACAATCCTTAAGGGTAACGGTCTGGGATGTTGCAAGCGGAATGATCACCCATAACAAAAAGATGCAGAATAAACTTTTCTTCATGTTAACCTTTCTAGTTTTCATGCTAAGGGCTTATTATGTTTTAAAAAATGACGAGCTTCAAACCTTTTTTTTCAGTCAATCAAATCACTCAGGATTCAGGGGAACAGCCCGATCGGTCTTCCACAAGAATACTTCTGCAGATAAAGTCCACTACACTTTTTCGTCTGGATTCAAGAAACGCCTCATACGCCTGCTCCGACTCCCAAAACATTCTCTGCAGCAATGGACGCGAAAGAAAAGGAAAGACGGAAAGGCCCACCACATTCACGATTAACTCACGGGGGTCCATTTCAATCATTTCACCATTCTGAATAGACCGTTTTACAATTTTCATGACACGTACTGTATCAAGTCCGGCGGCTTCCATCAAACCACGCACCCGTTCAGGATCGCGATTAATTTCACCCACGATAAAAGAGGACAGAAAAGGCATCCGGGTAAGAATATCGATATACCCGTTCACCGCCGTCCGGATCAAATCCCGAACACCGGCATCCTCATTTTGGGCAATCTCTTCTATAGAAGGCCAGAAATCTTTGAAAGCTTCGAGAAAAATCTGATCGAAAAGACCCTCCTTGCTCCGGAAATAATAATGCAACAAAGATTTGTTGATGCCTGCCTCGTCAGCTATTTCCTGCATTCGGGCACCATTAAATCCTTTGTTTTCAAATAACCTGCGCGCAGCCTTTAATATCTGCTCCTCCGTATCGCTTTTCCCGGATTTCTTTAAATTGCCATTTAGTTTAACCATTTAGTTTAACCATTTAGTTTAACCATATGGTCAAATATAAGCATCTTTAAATTTCTATCCAAAAATCATCCGGGAATCATTTTTTTAGTCCTTTAAAACATATTCAATTTTTCATTGTTTTAAAAACAATAGTCCGTTAAACTTTTGCAAGAGCCTTTGATTCAATTGTTTACATTTAAATGGTTCTTTGTGTCAAAATGCAGATTTTCAGTGATATACGATTCATCTTACATCTAATATCTAAAAATCTAACGATCTATTGACAAAGAGAGAGCACATAAATTGTAGTTTCAAAACAACTTCCCTATCTTTAATTAATAAAATCACACAACTATGAAACGAAGAACATTTATCAAAACCACGGCCGGAACCCTCTCCATGCTTTCTTTATTTCCCGCAGGACTTTCGGGAATAGGACGAGAGAAAAAGCCCAATCAGATAGAAAAAAGATCGCTCGGGAAAACCGGAGAGAAACTCTCTATGATTGGATTCGGCGGGATTGTAGTTAAGGATGCCACCCCGGAACAAGCATCAGCCAGGGTCAAAGAGGCCATCGATTACGGAATCAATTATTTCGACGTAGCGCCGACCTACGGGGACGCTGAAGAGAAACTCGGACCGGCTCTGGAACCCTACAGAAAAGATGTATTTCTGGCCTGTAAAACACAGAAACGCGACAAAGAAGGCGCCCGCAAGGAACTGGAAGAGTCCCTGAAAAAACTACGGACCGATCATTTCGACCTTTACCAGTTACACGCGGTAACCAGCATGGAAGATGTTGAAAAAATCTTTGCCGAAGGCGGAGCCATAGAAACTTTCAAAGAAGCTCGAGATGAAGGCAAAGTAAAACACCTGGGATTCTCCGCCCATTCGGTAGAAGCTGCTATGGCGCTTATGGACGGGTTCGATTTTGACACCATCATGTTTCCCGTCAGTTACAACACCTGGTATGCAGGAAATTTCGGCCCCCAGGTTCTTCAACGCGCCAAAGACAAAGAGATGGGCATCCTTGCCCTCAAGGCCATGGCCAAAGGACCCTGGCCGGAAAATGCCGATCGGAACGTACCCAAAGCCTGGTATGAGCCCTTCACAGAACCGGAAGAAGCGCTGAAAGGACTCCGCTTCACGTTGTCACACCCTGTCACCGCAGCCATACCTCCGGGCAATGAGGACCTCTTCAGCATGGCCCTGCGCATATCCGGGGACATCACGCCTATGGAAGACAACGAAATAAGAAAAATCAAAGAAAGCGCATTAAAGGAAGAGCCGCTATTCTCATATCCCAGTGATGAAGCCTAGTAATGAGTCCATTCCGGGATATCGTTCAGGGCTTATAATAATTTTGCATACCAGATAAAAAGCATTACACGCACTGGAAAACGAGTTTAACAATAAACAAAAATACCCCGGCAGGGGCCTAAATTATTATTTGCAGTCAGGAAATTTTGGGAACTTCATCCCGGGTCCACTTCAGACAATATTCTGGTGACCCGGGATGTTTACTTTTGCCCCTTCATATCATCTTTCAAAAAGGATAATTGAGGCCTCCCTACCAATATTCCGTACACATTGTCACGGTTTTCAATATAGGTTTTTAAACGAACATCCGAAAGCATCACTTTCTCGCCCCCCAATGAGGCATGGGCAAAATACAGCCCGTCATCGGTATGAACAGCAAACCCGGTGTGCGTGACATCAAGGCCATCAATCGAAGAACAAAAAGCAATGATATCCCCGCTTTTGATCTTCGGAGAAACCTCCTCCAAGCGGTTGGCCGAAATATACTTCAGATCATACTCTGAAATACGGTCTTCGGCCTGCGCCATCTCGTTTACAAAAACATCATTCTCTGCCAGTTGATCATACCTGTCCCTGTTTTCAGTCATGAAATCAACCCGTGCATCAAACTTCTTGTCCCCAAGGTCGTTACTTACAATCTTTACAAGACCTTTTTCCTGGTTGTCTGCCAGCCATTCACTGAAATAATGCAATCGCGAAGGATATTGGTCGATAATACCGTCCCGGTATCGCAATTTCCGCAACATTTCCAAATAATCGGTAAAGTCCGTCTGACCCGACTTAAAACAAAATGAAAGCGCCAGAACATTTTCCACATAAGTGGTACAGTCAAACTCCCTGAGATTGACAACCAACTGCTCTTCTCCATCGGTTTCAAGGGTATGAGCAACATAAGGTTGCCCGTAAAATTGACCGGCCACCTGAACAATGACTTCCGATAACGGCATCTGTTCAAATTGCTCTTCGTTTGCCTTTTCAACCAGGCGGGTATGGACCAGCGAATCTTCCGTTGTAACAACAACCGGTTGGTTCAACGATGAAGACAACGAAGCACCATCACTTTCTTTCTGTGCGCCACCACCACTCATATTCTGACATGAAAAGGCAAAAAAGAAAAGGACAAAAGGAAATAACTTTCGTGTCATTGGATTAACAATTTAAAATACTGCAAAAATAGATCATTAGATTTTTAGATTTAAGATCTAACCCGGATTATTGACTTCGTCGAACTTCGTTTCACAAATAATCCCTGTCTCCGACAGCGACTAAGATTCAGTAAAATCTTTTTTCAAAAGCTTAACTTCATCTAAGTCGGGGTTAACCTGAACTTTATTCATAAGGGAAATAATTTATGAATAGTTCAGGCTAAGATGATCCAGATGTTTTGATAATTTGTGTTTTAACACAAAGCCCTTGCAAATATACACAACAGGCCCAAAAGTTTAACGGATTATTTTTAATCAAACATACAAAATTCTGCAGAAATTATCACTATTCAGGTATGTGGGGTGACTTCACCGGCACTTAGTCCCTTTTCCAGAATGGTTGGTCCATTTTCCGTGATCATTGGTAAAAGCAACCGCCCGATAATGAATACTAATCACGAACATTTACGTATCTTCAGGGTTAATAAATCATCGAATCATCATCATTCACTATATATGGACCAACTTAACAGTAATATCGACACCGGCGAAGAACAATTCACAAACAATTATGAATTCAACAGAAAATTGGTTGCGGACCTGGATGCAAAACTTGAAAAGTCAAGAGAAGGCGGTCCTTCCAAACTAAGAGAGAAACATATTGGCCGGGAAAAATTATTGGTGCGTCAGAGGGTGGAGAAACTGCTCGATCCACACACACCTTTTCTGGAACTTTCCCCACTGGCGGCTTACGATCAATACAACAACGAGTTTCCTTCGGGAGGGCTGGTGACCGGCATCGGGGTTATTCACGGACAGGAAGTGATGATCGTGGCCAACGATGCCACTGTAAAGGGTGGCACCTATGTTCATGAAACAATAAAAAAACATCTGCGTGCCCAGGAAATTGCCGAAGAAAACCATCTTCCCTGCGTCTATATGGTCGACTCTGGTGGCATATTTCTTCCCGAACAGGCCAGGGTTTTTCCCGACAAAGAAGATTTTGGGCGCATCTTTTACAACCAGGCCCGTTTATCCGCTGCCGGCATACCCCAAATCTCCATTGTAATGGGTTCATGTACGGCAGGTGGGGCCTATATACCGGCCATGAGCGATGAAACCATCATCGTTCGCAAGCAGGGTACCATCTTTCTTGCCGGTCCTCCACTTGTCAAAGCGGCCACTGGTGAGGATGTAACTGCTGAAGAGCTGGGCGGGGCGGTTGTGCATACCAGCATAAGCGGTGTGGCCGATCACATGGCGGAAAATGATGAAGATGCCTTACGAATATGCCGCAACATTATTGAAACCACCACTAACCATTATAAAGAAGGACAGGAAAACGTCGATCCCAGTCCCCCGGTCTATGATCCTTCAGAACTATACGGATTGATTCCACATGGAAAAGAAGCTTTCCCGGATGTCCGTGAAATGATCATGCGCATAACTGATGAGAGCAAATTCCGGGAATTCAAAAGCGATTACGGAAACTCCATTGTCACGGGTTTCGCCCGGATTCACGGTCACATGACAGGCATTCTCGCCAACAATGGCATTCTGTTCTCCGAATCGGCTCTGAAAGGCACTCATTTCATTGAACTTTGCAACCACCGGAAAATTCCGATGGTGTTTCTTCAAAACACAAATGGATTTATGGTTGGCAAAGAATATGAACAGGGAGGCATTGCCAAAAACGGTGCAAAAATGGTCCATGCCCTCGCCAATTCTGTGGTTCCGTTTTTCACCGTCATTATCGGAGGTTCTTACGGAGCAGGCAACTATGCCATGGGCGGACGGGCTTTCAATCCACGTCTTCTGTTTATGTGGCCCAACGCCCGGATTTCGGTTATGGGCGCCCGGCAGGCAGCACAAGTCCTGACAACCCTCAAAAAAGAACAGGCAGCGGCCAAAGGAGATGAAGTCTCCGAAGAAGAACTCAGTGAGATCCGGGAGCAGATCAATAGAAAATATGAGACCGAGGGATCGCCATGGTACAGCACCAGCCGGTTGTGGGACGACGGCATCATCGATCCGGCCGACACAAGAGATATTCTCGGCCTGGCCCTGGAGGCCGCCACAAATGCACCAATAAAAGAAGCCAAATACGGAATTTTCAGAATGTAAACCCAAATATCATAACCAATGTCATATCTCTCGAAAAAATATGCCGGGGAAGTCTGTTATCTGGAACTCACAAGACCCGAAAAAAAGAATGCGCTGAACAAGGAAATGATCGGGCAATTAACAGATTTTCTGAAACAAACAGCCGAAAGTCCTCATTTCCGCGTCCTGGTCATATCGGGCAAAGGCAAGTTTTTTTCCGCGGGGGCCGACCTCAAATGGATGCAGACGGCCAGCACCCAAAGCAGGGAAAAGAATATTAAAGAGGCCAATCTTTTCCAGAATCTTTATCAAACCCTTTACGATTACCCTAAACCGGTCATCGTATGTGCTGAAGGAGGCGCTTACGGAGGGGCTATCGGACTGCTGGCTTGTGCCGATATTGTCACTTCTACCCCGGATGCCGCATTTGCTTTCGCCGAAACCAAACTTGGCCTTATTCCTGCCACAGTTGCCCCATGGATCATCAGAAAAACGGGCATAGGATTTGCGAGATGGGCTTTTCTTACAGGGGCCAGGTTCAACGGAACCGTTGCCAGCGAAAATCAACTGGTCCAGTATTTATTCGCACCCGACAAGATCCAGCCCAAAACCAGAGAGATAGCCAATCAAATTGCCGGGAACGGGCCCCGGGCCATTAAAGAAACCAAATTGCTTCTGAACAGAATCGATGGTGAAATTGTTAATTTTGACGAAGATTTAAGATTGCTTTGTTCAACAAAAATTGCTGAAGCCAGAAACTCTGCCGAAGGACAAGAAGGCGTGGCAGCATTCTTCGGAGAACGTAAACCATCATGGAACAAAATAAAATGAGTTACCGTCATATTCAGAAAATATTTATTGCCAATCGTGGAGAAATTGCCCTGCGCATCATCACGACAGCCAGGAAAATGGGGATCAGGACGGTCATGCCTGTCACCCCTGAGGAGCAAAATTCCCTGCCGGCCATAGAAGCTGATGAGCTGCACATTTTACAAAACAACTCCCCGGAGGGATCGTATCTCAACGAGGATCTGATGATCCGGATGGCCCTTGACCATGGGGCAGATGCCATACACCCGGGTTATGGTTTCCTTTCAGAAAAGGCCACCTTCGGCGCAAAAACAGAGAAGGCGGGCCTGATATGGATTGGTCCTCCACCAGCGGCCATTGCTGGCATGGGCAATAAACTGAAGGCCAGGGAGACCGCTCAAAAGGCAGGTCTGGCCATGTCACGGGCAATGGAAGGTACCACAGAAGACATATTGGCAAACAAAGACCAACTTGCCTTTCCATTGCTCATAAAAGCTGCGGCCGGTGGTGGGGGTAAAGCCATGCAGATCGCCCGCAATGAAGAAGAACTAAAAAAACTTCTGAGCGTTGCGACCGCTGAAGCTCAACGGTATTTCGGTGACAATACGGTATTTGTGGAAGAATACATTGAATCGCCCCGTCATATAGAAGTACAAATACTGGGCGATCACTATGGCAATGTGGTCCACCTTTTTGAGCGGGAATGTTCCATACAGCGCCGATATCAGAAGATCATCGAAGAGGCCCCCTCCCCTTTCGTGGATGAAGCATTAAGAGAAAGACTCACAAAGGATGCCATACGCCTTGCGAAAGAAATGGGTTATTTCAATGCCGGAACGGTGGAATTTCTCGTGGATGCCAAAGGGCAACACTATTTCCTGGAAATGAACACCCGCATCCAGGTGGAACATCCCGTCACTGAAGCCATAACCGGCATCGATATGGTAGAACAACAAATCAAAGTTGCCATGGGATTGCCCCTGGGTTTTTCACAGGACGAGTTGGCCATGAACGGTCATGCCATTGAAGCCCGGATATATGCCGAAGATGCCCTGAAAGAGTTTACGCCCTCACCGGGCACCATTCATTTCGTAAAATGGCCCGATAAAAGAGCGGTTCGCACAGATACCTTTTTCACCGGAAAAACCGAAATACTCCCGGGTTTTGATCCCATGCTGGCCAAGATCATTGCCCATGGTCCTACACGGGAAGTAGCGCGGAAAAATCTTTCCGGAAGTCTTGAAGCAACCACTGTTCTTGGCATTACCACCAACCTCCCATATCTGACCCGCCTCATCAAAACCCAGGCTTTTGTCAATGGTGACACCACCACCCATTTCTCCGGTATTCATCAGGAAATGTTATATCAGTCCATTCTGCCCAATGGTCCCGAGAAAACAAATCTGCTGATGGCCGCCTATGCCGTATGGCTTACCCGGTACCGTGTGGAGCAGAGCAATACGGTATGGACAAGACTGGGACATTACAGATGGAACAACAACTTTAAAGCAAAAGTCAACGATGATGATTTCACAATCCGGATCCTCAGGCATTCATCGGCCGGAAACCTTTCCTGGAGCCTGAATCATAAAGAGATGCCTGACATTGAAAACATGCGGTTCTCGGAGCATGATATCACTTTCACGTTTAACCAAAAAGTCCGTCAATTCAATT
>JAWOCV010000081.1:0-10655 GCA_046483585.1 Marinilabilia sp. | reverse complement strand
CTAACAGCTAACAGCTAAGAGCTAAGAGCTAACAGCTCCCCCGCAGCCAGGTTACTTTCATCTTTACCGGGCTATAGACATACAGGAAATAACAAGGAAACAAACGGATGGTTCAATTAATTCGGATTGAAACTTGCATGACCATCAAGGTCTCAAAAGAGTATGTAAATGTTGATGAATGCAAGCCTGCCTGGCGGGTTATGAAACAGAAAGATTCTGGATTTTTGATGTTAAAACATTAAAATTGATGGTTCCATATACATAAAACGGCAGACAGGCCTGCCTGCCGGGTTGATGCAACAAAGATCCTGATTTCTGAGGAAAATTCTTTGGAACACATGGATTCTTTTTCATAAAACGTCAGGCAAGTTCCATTCGACCAATAACTTAAATCAATTATTTACGAATGAAACGAGCATGGCAGGAGCTTACCACAATAAGAATATGTATAAGTTATTACATGCGAGTTCCATCCGACCTTAATAAATAAATTTTATACGGATGAAATTGCCTAAATGAAGGAAGGAATTGGAGATCATACTCAGCCAACAAACGACCATGGTAAGTTCCATTTTTTGGTACCTATCCAAATGAATGATATCTTTATCCACGGCGAATACCAAAAGGAAGGAAAAAGAATGGATGCTACCCCTGATCCATCCGTTTTTATATTTGATAAAAGTCTTGTATTTTAATAGATCGTTAGATTTTTAGATATTAGATTTAAGATGAATCTTATAATGCTGATATACTGTTATTTATCATAAAAACCTCAAAGATTTAAACCGCTGAATTACAAGGCCTTGAAAATGTTTAACGGACTATTAGTATTTCATAATATTAAAAAACCCCGGTTCGCATTCACACTTTCTGTGTAGCAGTTTCGTAACGTTTGATTCGGCACCAAAAAACAAATTAACATACTATTAATGAGCAAAAAGAAAAAGAAATCCACAAACAACCAGGTGAAATTGACACCTGAAAGTTTTATCCGAAAAAAAGCAAGGAATCTTTCTCTTCATAAATGTTACATTAACAATGACTGGAAAGAAACCGGGGTAGGTAACATCATTATTGAACGGAAACATGGGAACGGGAATATTACATTGGGGGTATTTCTGGTTGATTTGTTTTGTTTAGGCGTTAAAGACACCTTTTATCAGTATAACATTTCGGAACTGGAGGAAGAAGAGTTACTGGAACGCTTCCCGGAGAACAACAAGATGGTAGAGACCGACTACAATCTTCTTCACAACATCATTCTGGCAGCCGTTGAATATGCAGAAGACTACGGGTTTAACCCTCACAAAGATTTTGAACGTATTACACAATACATCATGGCTGAGGACACCGAAGACATCCCCCTGATTGAAATAGAATGCGGAAAAGACGGGAAGCCATTTTTCGTGGCCTCGGAGGATATGAATGAAAAAGAAATATCCAGGATTATTTCCACGCTTGAAAAAACAGCCGGACCGGGCAATTACGATTATCTTCTCAATGAAGAATCTGAAGATTATGACTTCCGGGATGATGAACCTGGGGAAGAATGGATTTCCGATGTGGTCGACCAAGAAACCATTGAAATCTGGAAGGAAAAATTTCTTGAAGGGATCAAGTCAGAAAAAGGAAATATTACTGATGACCGTAATTTTACACTCAAAACAATTGAAATCATTAACACCTTTTATGAAGATGAAATAAACAGTGAATTCTTTGTTTTGGAAGATTCTTTTGGTAACATTGAAATTATGACGGAAGCTGCTCCTGATGAATTTTTAGGGGTGCAATATGCCACTGCTAAAGATGATGTGGAGAAAGCCAGGGAACTAACACCGGAGTTAGCTGAATACAACGATAACTTTCCGAACCTGGCCAAAAAGTTAATGAAAGTAGCTCCCAATCTTCCTGTATCCCATTATTTCAAAATCAAGCATGAACAATTTGAGGGAAACGAGAAAACCAGTTCAAAATTATTGAAAAAAGCCCGGGCAAAATTCCCTGATTATCTTCCCTTCGAATTTTTGAGTTTAACTTTAGAGGGATACGACGATGACTTTGAATTGGCCGAGGATTATTTGGATTATGATTTGGCAGCATTTTACGACAATCGTCAATCGTTCTTTAAATGTGAGGTGGAAGAATTCTTGAGTGCCTATCTTATGTGGAATCTCGATATACAGGATGTACCTGTCGTATTTGCTTTATGGAATTATGTGACAGAACATGAAGACATTTTTAGTTTCTATTTTTTCGGGTTCGTAAATGTAGCCTCCATTATTCTTTTCACCAGACATATACAGGAGAAAATATCTTCGGAAGATCCCCGGTTTGCCGATAAGGTTGAAGAGATTTGGGGATAAGACGACAACTCATCGTGAAGATTTATTCCGACTTGCTAAAAATCGATCATTACACTTATTGTGAGGATATTATGACGATGTTTTATTGAGGGAAGCACAAGGTTTTTTGTGAAAATTCGGAAATAACATTGCACGTAGGGAAGCCCGCTGAAGCGGGCTGAAAGGGGTGTTTGTGGCCTTTTCGAAACATCCTGCTGAAGTAGGGTGCTAATCTCATAGTAAAACAAAATCCTCTGATTGATTGGAGTCCATGAGAATAGCACCCCGTTTTAACGGGGTGTTTTAGAGGTGCCAGAACAAAACCAACCAGCCGGCTTTTAGCCGGCTTTCCCTTCTATTCTGAAACCTGTTGACTTTTTCAAAAGGCTGATTTTTAGTCATTTAAAAATGCGCTTGATTTTTGCTAATATGCAGATTATTAATGTCATACGATTCATCTTAAATCTTATATCTAAAAATCTAACGGTCTATTGGGCTAAAGAAGCCCCCTTTTTTAGATTATTCCACAGGCGATCACATCGTTAAAATCAATTCTTCCACTTAATGCCGCACCCTACGGATTTGGTTGTCCCGGGCTCAACGGGGTTTCCATTCAAAAGGGCGGTGACGGCATCAGCCACATAAGTTTTGCTAACGGCATCGGGGTTTTGATAATTGTCATCAATAGCTCCGATGTATCGCACAATCAGTTCCCCGGATTCTTTATTCAGCAGATACACATGCGGCGTTCGTTTGGCACCGTAGGTTTTGGCCACTTCCTGGGTTTCATCTACAAGGTATGGAAAAGTAAATCCTTTATTTTCCGCCCTTTTCTTCATGTTTTCATATGAATCCTCCGGAACCTTTTCCGGATCATTGGGATTGATGGCGAGCACAGGATAACCTTTTTCTTTAAAAGTTTTGTCCAGTTCAATGATCCGATCCTCGTAAGCCTGGGAATAAGGACAGTGATTGCAGGTAAAAATCACAATAAATCCTTTGGCATCTGAATAATCAGCCATGGAAATCCCGCTGCCGTCTATGTTTTTCAAATCAAAATCTCTGGCCTTATCACCGGGTTCATAGCCCTGGCCCTGAATATTGAATGCAAATACCATCAGAGCAATCATCAAAAATAAATGTTTCATAGCGCCTCCGTTTTTAAAATGCTTTTCAACTCTGTATAAGTAAGAGATCCTTCAACAAATTTCCGGCTGTCAGCGTTGTAAATGACTGTAGCCGGAATGGCCCCCGACCAGCCGGGATTTACCTTGTCGATCCAACTGTTGGAATCGGGATCGTTGAGCAATATGACCTTTTCATCCTCCATTCCGTGTTTTTTCATAAAAGGAATGACACGGTTTTCCTTCTGATCAGGTAAATCGAGACTGACAAAAACAAATTTCACTTTCTCCTCGTCAAACTCTGAAGCCACCTCCAGAAATGCGGGAATTTCTTCAACACATGGCTTGCACCATGTGGCCCAGAAATTGACCACATAAGTGGTGTCGTTGCTTTTGTGCAACAAGGGCTCAAAAGCTTCAAAATCCATTTCGGGAATATTCTGTGCCTGAACATCCCGGTCAAAATGGCCGAAAAAAGCCAATATAACTATGATCATAAGCGTCTTCATATCTTCTCAAACAAGCTTAACAGTCGATGGTTCAATAAAAAAGCTGCTTTTTAGGATGTTTTTGTCCTGTTTTTGCAAAAGTTGCATCCATCCGGGTTTTTCTGTACTTTCGAAAGAGCAAATCACAACGTTGAATCTTCATGGCAAAGAAAATAGCAGTCATCGGCATGGGCCAATTCGGTATGGCCATCGCCAAGACCCTGACAAAAAAAGGGGCGGAAGTGATGGCCATAGACCGCAACAGACAAGTTATTGAAGAAGTGGCTGACGAAGTTGACCTGGCCGTCACCATGGATGCGGCCGACAAGAAGGCCCTCCAGGCTCAGGACATACTCGGATTTGAAGCCGTTGTAGTGGCCATTGGTGAAGACTTTGAACAGCTTTTACTTTGCACCACCGTCCTGATGGACCTTGGTGTTAAACGCATCATGGCCCGGGCCAGGGGAAAAGCCCAGCATATCATTCTTGAAAAGATAGGGATCAGCGAAATACTGGCGCCGGAGCATGAAGTAGGCATCAATGTGGCCGAAAGACTGATCAATCCCTCCATCGTTTCCTATCTTGACCTGCCAGAGGATTTCAGCATTATGGAAATTGCGGCTCCACCTGATGTCATCGGACGATCGCTGAAGGATCTGGATTTACGTCAGCGCTACGAGCTAAACCTGATCACCATGAAACGAACCAAAGAGGTGGAAAAAAACGGGGAGACGGTGAAGGAGGAGCACATCTACGGCATTCCCAAAGGGGAAAGCATCATCAGGGAGAATGACTCTCTGGTCCTTTTCGGAAAACGGATCCATGTTGAACGATTCATCGAGATCAACCAATAAATGGGAAATATCAGGAACATCAGGGAACGCATCAATGTATCCCTTTTCAACATCCGGGACCGCTTTTTCAGGGTGGTGAATGTTTTATCCCTGATGGCATTCCTCGCGGGAGCGGCCATCATAATCTATTTCTTTGGTTTTTCACCCGATGAGTCCACCACTTTGATCCTCGCCAATCTTCTACAAAGGGTGCTGGATTTCTTTGTACTCAAATTTGCCCTGCGCCTGTTTTTTGATTTCAACCCCCTGCGATTTCTGAAACAAAATTTGGGGGAATGCATCATTATGATCCTGATCCTGAGCGAAACGTTGGTTTTTTTCGCTTTTGGCGAAACTTACTGGCAAAACCTTTCCCGGCATGCGGGATTGTCGGTGAACGGCTATTTTCTGATCCTTCAGTTGCTTTTCTGGATCGTGGCCATACTTGAAGGGGGACGGGTGAGCCTGAATTTAAAAAATTTCCGCATCAGTCCGGCCGCTTTACTGGCCCTTTCTTTCCTGATACTCATTGTCACCGGCACGGCATTGCTGAAAATGCCCGAAATGACAAGAACCCCCATTTCGTGGGCGGATGCCTTGTTTACATCTACGAGTGCCACTTGTGTGACCGGTCTTATCGTTCAGGACACAGCTACTTTTTTCACGTTCAAGGGGCAGATCACCATCATGTTGTTGTTTCAGCTGGGGGGTCTTAACATGTTGACAATAGCCACTTTCATCGGCTCATTTTACCGAAAATCGGGGAGCCTTCAATCCACCCACCTGATGCGCGATCTTATGGATACGGAAGAAACGGGAAGTCTGACCAACACGCTCCGGAAAGTGGTTTATTACAGCATTGTGTTGGAAGTGACAGGAGCTGTCCTTCTGTTTTTTCTGTGGGGAGGAAAGGGCATTTTTGCCGACACCGGCGAACAGATTTTCTTTTCCTTGTTCCATTCTGTTTCAGCGTTCAACAATGCGGGATTCTCACTTTTCAGCAATGGTTTGTTTGAAGCGCCGGTCCGCCACGGATACGCCGCACACGTGGTGGTAATGGTATTGATCGTCGCGGGGGGGCTGGGGTTCGTTGTACTCCAGGATCTTCTGAAGACGGGGAGCCATCATCCCGGACAAAAAAGTTTCTGGCGCACACTGGCTGTCAACACCAGGTTGGTGCTTGCAGTATCGACATTCCTGTTTGTCGGAGGCGCCATACTGTTCTTCATCTTTGAGTACAACAATACACTTGACGGATATTCCCTGGGCGGGAAGATGGTCACCTCCCTGTTCCAGTCGGCCACCACGCGAACCGCCGGCTTCAACACCGTAGACACGTCTATGCTTTCGATCCCCACCCTTTTGTTCTTCATGGTTTTCATGTTCATCGGCGCCAGTCCGGGATCCACGGGTGGCGGTATCAAAACCACCACCTTTGCCGTAGCGCTGAAAGCCACCTGGGCAAATTTACGCGGGAAAGAACACGTCGAGGTGTTCAAAAGAAACATACGCTGGGTATCTGTCAATAAAACGTATGCCATCATCGTACTGGCTCTTACATTTCTGTTCCTGTTTTCAACATTACTTTCGCTAACCAATCCCGGTTTTTCTTTAAAGGAGATCCTGTTTGAACAAGTTTCGGCCATGGGAACGGTCGGTTTATCACTGGGGATTACTGGTGATCTTTCCACAGCCGGAAAAATGATTGTGGTGATTTCCATGTTCATTGGCCGGATAGGATCGCTTACCATGTTGATCATTTTCAGTCGTGCCACCGTTTCAAAAAATTACCGGTATCCAGGTGCCAAATTGATGATCGGATAACACCACACATTAGTGGTTAGTAGCTCAGTTGCAGAGTCAGTAGTAGCTGAAAGCTCGAAGCTCAAAGCTCAAAGCTGGAAGGAGAAGTTACTCTCTCTTTTGAGGCATAACCAAAGAACCAACAATATTGATTAGACACCTCAAAAAAGGAATTAGAATGTTTGTTAGATAAAAGTAACCTAGCCGCGGGGGAGCTGGAAGCTGTTAGCTCTTAGCTGTTAGCTGTTAGCTCTTAGCTCAGTCGCAGAGTTAGTAGTAGCTGAAAACTGAAAGCTCAAAGCTCGAAGCTCGAAGCTCGAAGGAGAAGTTACTCTCTCTTT
This sequence comes from Marinilabilia sp., assembly GCA_046483585.1. Lineage (GTDB taxonomy): Bacteria > Bacteroidota > Bacteroidia > Bacteroidales > Marinilabiliaceae > Marinilabilia. The sequence goes on along the minus strand of JAWOCV010000081.1, from coordinate 3,724 downwards.
TGCGGCATATTTTGAAAGCTAACGAAAAATGTAAGTGTAATATTTTCAATTGTTTACATATTTTCAATTGTTTACATATTTTATTAGCTAAAAGACATATCAAAAAAACAATGGTTTGCACCTCGTCCTCATTATTCATATTTTCGCCCGGCAAAACAATACTTATGGTATCCATGCAAACAAAAAAAACATATCTTATAACCGGTGGCAGCTCAGGCATAGGACTGGCCATTGGGGAAAAGCTAACCTCGCAGGGACATCAGGTTGTCTCGGTGAGCCGTAACAAAAGGAAAATTGAAAGGGCCCTTGAGGAGAAACCTCATCTGAAAAACAAAGTTGATTTCATCACGGGCGATGTCTCCACAACAGACGATATCAAAGCCATTTACAAACACATCAATGAACACTACGGCATATTACACGGCCTTGTGAACAGTGCCGGGGTGATCAGTGTGGGAACCCTTGAGACCCTGGAGGCCGGCGACTGGCAAAAAATGCTTGATGTGAATCTCACCGGACCTTTTCTGGTAACCAAAACCCTCCTGCCCCTGTTAAAGAAAGCCAACGGGGCCGCCATCGTCAATATTTCATCGATTGCCGGGCTGCGTCCGGGAACCAGCATTGGTTACTCCGTTTCCAAGGCGGGCCTCGATATGTTCACACGATTTCTCACGGCCGATCTGGGGCCGTACAAAATACGTGTCAATTCGGTAAATCCTGGCCTGGTCAGGACCCCCCTCCACTTCGACAATCAGCTGGTCGACAACCGTGAAGATTACGAAAACATGGTGGAAAAAGCCCGTGTACGCCATCCGGTCGGCCGGGTTGGTGAAACAAAGGATATTGCAGGGATAGTGTCTTACCTCCTTTCAGATGAAGCCTCCTGGATATCAGGAAGTATCATCCCTGTTGACGGGGGTGTGACAGAAGAAAACAATCTGATCCCGCCAAAAGAGTAACCTCAACAGCCGGAACCCTTCCTTGCATTAAGGATTTATATCGTACGAATCGAAAAAAGTAATGGAAAGAAAAGAGAGTCCGCTGGTCACGTTTACCAGGAAACTGAAGGAACACGATGCCATAAAAAAATGTCCCAACAAAAAAATGGTATGCCTGATATATTTCAAGCTACTGCTTTCAGAACCCTTCAGGCGCAGGGAAAGAAAGAAATTTAAAAAAACGGTTGACAAAATTGAACCGGACAAGGCGCCCATATTTATTATCGGACACTGGCGCAGCGGCACCACTTACCTGCATCAACTGATGAGTGAAGACCCTGACCTCTTTTTTCAGACCAAATACCAGAATTTCTTCTCGGACAATTTTCTGACCACCGAGGAATTCTTTAAGCCAATGATATCCAGGTTTATGCGGCTTTCCAGACCGGTAAAACAATGGAGGTCAAACATATCAAGGACCATGAACCTGGATGCCCCGTCTGAATCTGACACAGCCCTGATCAGCGAAATTTCGGAATTCACTTACCACTGGGCCCACTTATTCCCTAAATCGTACAAGACATATTTCGACAAATATCTCTTCTTTGAGGGCTTGAGTGAAGAAGAGTTGCGGGAATGGCAATACACCATGCGCACGCTGCTGAACAAAACTTATCTGAAACACAGCCATGGCCGGTTGCTTATCAAAAATCCCGGCGATACGGCACGGATCAAATATCTTCTGGAGATTTACCCCAATGCCAGATTTGTTTTCATTCACCGAAACCCGTACGAAGTGTTCTATTCCAATCTGAAATTGTGGTCACATGTATTAGATACCGTCTCCCTGCAGCAAATTAGCGAAGAGGAAAAAAGAAAGATTGTGCTGGATGTTTATGAAAAACTGCACCGCAATTATCTCGAACAAAAATCCCTTCTGGTTCCCGGTCAATTAGCAGAGATCAGTCATCAGGACATCATCGATGCACCTATGAAGACGCTGAAAAGAATTTACAAAACACTCAGATTAAAAAATTTCGATAACGCTGCTCCCCATATTGAGCGGTTTCTGAAGCATCAGCCACCCTCGAACCACAACAAATATCCCAATCATCCCGAAGACGTTCGTGAAATAAACAAACAGTGGGATTTTGCTTTCCGTTTATGGAATTATCCTAAAATATCTACAACTCCGGAGGAAAAAGAACTGGATGTGGTGGGATAAAGATGCTATTTAAACGCAGATACAAAAACCACCACATACAACAAAAACAGGGCCGTCACGATGGCACCGCCCCAGAATACCCATGCCAGTCCGCCTACTCCGAACAAAAAGCCGCCAATCAGGGGCCCTACAGTTTGTCCTGCCCGTATCGTCATACTGTTGACCGACATGAAAGCACCCCGTTGTTCCAACGGGGCTATGCCCGTCAGATTATTAAACACCAAAGGGATGTTAATGCCCTGTCCCATGCCCACCAACAGCAACAGAAGAAAAAACAGGAAGATATTCCCGGCAAAGGGGATCAGAATAAAACCGGTCATAAACGAGCCAAGACCAAAAAGCACCAGTGTTTTGACGGAAAACATCCTCATCAGGCGCCCCAAACGGGAAGCTACTCCCCCAGCGGCCAGGGCAACAAAAAAGAACACCAGTCCGATCTCTGTGCTTGAAAAATTAAACCGGTCTTTCAAAAGAATGGGCATATAAGTCATGAGCACGCCAAAGAGCAGGAGAAAACTAATAAAGCACAAAAGAAAGAGGACAATGGCATCTTTCCTGATGACCGCCCGGCCCACATTTTTAAGATAACTGGAAAAATGGGGTGGTTCATCCGGCTCAGGGTTGTTCAGATAAAAATGGACAAAAACCGCTACGATCAGGGCAAGGGATGGCAACAAAAACGGCCAGTTCCAGCTGAATGCAGCCATCAGTCCCCCAATGACAGGGAATGTAGCCATCCCCAGACTAATGGTGCCGCTGGTATACCCCATCACTTTGGCCTTTTCTTCCCCTGTGAAAATATCGCCAATAAGCGTAATGTTGATGATACCGAGGCAGGCAGCACCTAACCCCTGAAATGCACGCAGCACAAGGATGGTTTCAAAATCTTTGGAGAAAAAGCACAGGGTGCCGCTAATGCCAAACAACACCAGGGCCATCAGCAATATGCGCTTGCGCCCGTACCGGTCGGTTATCATTCCCAGAACAGGGGCCAGAAAAGCACCAGGCAAAGTAAACACGGTTATGAGCAAACCGATCTTGTTTCGCGAAACATCCAGGGCTTCACTCAGCTCGGGAAACACCGGAATGATGGAAGGCACCCCGATTACCGAAAGCAATGTGACCGAAAGGATAAGATGAAAATTTCGCCGGCGGTTTCTTTCCTCTTTGTTCATGGATTGTTTTTCGGTTTAAAACAGCGACCAGCTTTTACTTTTCTTGTTTTTTATGATCATGACAGGCACCTCGGTTTCCATGCGCATGAGGTTTTCAGTGATATTGCCCAACAAGCTGATCACAGAATTGGTCTGCCCCCGGGTTCCTACCACGAGAAGGTCGGCATCCACCTCCACTGCCTTATTGTAAAGTTTTTCTGCCTGGCCGGTCAGCTTATCATTGACATTAAACAGCCGGTCTACATCAGAGGATTCAAGACCAAATTTGGCCAGATATTTCGTACATTTTTTTTCGAACTGTTTTTCAAGTGAAGCAAGATCCTGGTTGGTCGCAGCGGGAAAATACATCTTCCGGATATCGTAAATATAATAACAGGAAAGTTTTG
>JAWOCV010000073.1:0-7127 GCA_046483585.1 Marinilabilia sp. | reverse complement strand
CCACCTGTGGCCCGTTACCATGGGTGAAAACCAGATTGTATCCCTCTTTTACCAGAAATATCAGGTTTTCCAGTGTTTCGGTTGTGTTGTCTTCCTGCTCATCAATGGTGCCTGCCTGGTCGTTTCGGAGCAGGGCATTGCCCCCTAAAGCGATTACTGCTAATTTACTCATTGGTGAATTTTTGGTGTGTTCATCATTTTTTTACGATTTACAACAAGAAACATAAAAAACCAATGATCAAAATCAGGATGCTGAGATCAAAAGATGGCATACCGTGAGGAAAAGAGTATTTGGTATCTTTATTGCCGATTTTGTTTTACCTTTCTGTTTGGCTAATAAGCAGCCGGATATTAAAATTGCTTGTGTGGAGGATGCCGTGGGTGCGGAAGAATTAAATGGGCAACCCCGTTCCAGTAATCTTAACAGAGAGAAGCCATTCATGAAAAAGGAATGACCAGTTGTTTTGCTGAACCGGAAGACGTCGAATGTTTTTGTCTGAGAGTATCCAATACAGAGACCAATTCCCTGTGGCAGCGCCCACAAGATGTAGAGGCACCGCTAGAGCGGATAATATCTGCTAAACCAATGGCCGGCGATCTTTTCACCAGCCGGTCGATATCCTTTTCCGTTACTTTGTTACACAAACAAATCGTTCGGTCCATGTTCTTCTGGTAAGTGACAAAATAAGCCCTCACAGCAAAACAAACCATGAGGGCAAGATCAAAAACTCGCATTCATTCCGGGCGATTACCGCATATCAATAACATCAACATCCGGATGCTCATCTTCGTCGAAAATAAACATAGATGAGTCGCAGGGCACATCGGTCTCCATATTTTCGATGTCAATGATATAATTATTACCGTCTTTTCCCAATTGTGATATTTTAGAAATATGACGGCTATCCTGGTTGATGTACAATTTTATGCGAGAAAAAGACCTGTCCCGGTCTTCCGGAAACAAATCCACAACATCGACTTTCCGGCCGTCAATCGTATCTTCTCCGGCAAACATATACCGGAATCCTTCTTTGTAAATATTGAAAATATTTGCAGGATTAAGGGTTGTATCGTCATTTTTGTCAGGATAGGAAATGTTCACCTCTCCCACTTCTTTGAGATGTGTCCATAAAGTTTCCCCGTCAAAATAACTATCGACATTCATGAGTGAAGCTTTGTATTTTTCCCCCGAAAGAATGATGTCTCCTTCATGCCTATCGGTCGTCTCCGATTGGGTATCTTCCAGGGTAAATGTAAAATCGGCTTTAATCGACTCATAGGACTGGGTAGTGCCTGAGACTTCTTCAAGAATACGTTCGGCTTTCTGAACTTCCGGACTTTGAGCAGTTATGGCTGTCACGGCAAAAAACATCAAAATAATAGGTACAAAAAAGATATCCTTCATTTTTATCAATTTTTTGCCAAACCAACTTCAATTTCCGTTCCAAAGCTACTTCATGGAGTTAAAAAGTTTTTCAAGCTCATACTCATCGGGGATTAAGACTTGTCTGGCTTTACTTCCTTCAAAGGGCCCTACAACTCCGGCAGCCTCAAGCTGATCAATTATGCGTCCGGCCCTGTTGTAACCAATAGAGAAACGCCTCTGGATCAAAGATGTAGATCCAGATTGATTGGCTACAACAATGCGGGCTGCCTCTTCAAACATGGAATCTTTCCTGGAGAGGTCGACTTCACCCGCCTCGGTTGATTCGCCATCGCCACCGGTATATTCGGGCAACATCATGGCAGATGGGTATCCCTGCTGTTCCCCGATAAATTCATTGATCTTCTCCACCTCAGGTGTATCGACGAAGGCACATTGTACCCTCACCAGGTCACTTCCCTGTGTGATCAGCATATCCCCGCGACCGATAAGCTGGTTGGCACCCGGAGAATCCAGAATGGTGCGGCTATCTATCATCGAAGCCACCTTGAAGGCTACCCTCGTCGGGAAGTTGGCTTTGATCACCCCCGTAATAATATTGGTGGAAGGCCTCTGGGTGGCTATGATCATATGAATGCCAACGGCCCGGGCAAGCTGAGCAATGCGGGCAATGGGCATTTCCACATCTTTGCCGGCCGTCATGATCAGATCGGCAAACTCGTCGATGATGACCACAATATATGGGAGAAACCGATGCCCCTTTTCAGGGTTGAGCTGACGTTTCACAAATTTGTGATTGTACTCTTTCATATTCCGGGCGTGGGCCTTTTTAAGCAATTCGTAGCGCTGATCCATTTCACTGGTCAGTGAATGCAGGGTATTGACCACCCGCTGAACATCCGTAATGATCGATTCTTCCTCATCAGGTAATTTGGCCAGAAAATGATTTTCGATTTTCGAATAGATGTTGAGCTCAACTTTTTTGGGATCCACCAATACAAATTTCAATTGAGAGGGATGCTTTTTGTAGAGCAAAGAAGTAATGATGGCATTCAGACCGACCGATTTCCCCTGTCCGGTAGCCCCTGCAACAAGCATGTGAGGCGCTTTGGTCAGATCGATCATGAAGGTTTCATTGCTAATGGTCTTACCAAAGGCTATGGGAAGCTCATACTTGCTGTTCTGAAACTTCCGGGATGTGATAATGGACCGCATCGATACGGTCTCGGGTTCTGAATTGGGCACCTCAATCCCGATGGTACCCCGTCCCGGTATGGGTGCAATGATTCTAATTCCGAGAGCAGCCAGGGAAAGCGCTATATCGTCTTCCAGATTTTTGATCTTGGAAATGCGAACCCCTGGTGCCGGGACAATCTCGTAAAGAGTAATGGTCGGCCCCACTGTGGCCTTAATGCTCTTGATCTGTATTTTATAATCTTCGAGCGTTTTAATAATACGGTTTTTATTGGAAATAAGTTCTTCCTCACCAACCTGACCGGAATCTTCGGAATGGTCATCAAGCAGATCGAAAGTAGGCAGTGTATAGGAAGAAAGATCAAGGGTGGGATCATAATCTCCTTGCGGGCGGTTCTCATGATGATCAAGCATCTCTTCATTGGCGGCTTTTTCGATCTTCAGCTCCAGTTCTTCTTCTCCTTTATTTTCGGAAGCCTGACCTGAGGTCGTACGGGCGGGGTCAAACTCAATTTCTTTGTTATTGGACCCGCTTTCATCTGCCTCAGACGGCTGAAGCGATTCAGCACTTTCCTGATCCCGGGCAGCCTGTTCAGCCTCAACTTGTTCGGCATACTCCTTACTCTGATAATAGCCGGTTGGAGCACCATGTTCGGAAAGGGTTTCAGTAATTTCTTCCTTTCCTTCTTCTTGATTGACATCTTGCCTATTGAATGGCTTAAGGACAAACGGAACAAACCAATCAAAACAAAACGATAAATAAGAGATCAACCATACAAGAATCAAAATAAAGGTACCGGCCCATCCAATGGCGGCTGTCAGCCACTGACTAAGAAAATAGCCGTGAGCCCCGCCCAGTAACAGGTACTGGTCATTGACTGAATCAATAAAGAAAAACCCCAGGGTGAGAGAGAACCATATGGTAATAATAGCACCGTGAAAAAAAGCAGTGGAAAATCTGACAATTTTTGCACCAAGAAGTTTTAATCCCCCAATAAACAGTAATATAATAAAGGAAAAGGATGCGATTCCAAACCAATCATTAATCAAAGTGTCGGCCATCCAGGCCCCCAATTTTCCTGTCCAATTATCCACCTGAATATCAGCGCTTTTAAAAAGCTCGTCGAAAGGAATGTCAAATTTGCTTCGGTCAGAAAAACCGGTAAAAAAAAACGAAAGGAAAGCCAGGGCCAGATAAATTGAAAAAGCAATAAGAACGATTCCCGATATAAATTTAAATTTAAATCCCTTTATATCGGACATAAACCGTGAGCTCATGCTTTCCTTTTGTTTTTTGGTCCTGGAGGTCTTTTTTGCGCTCATTATCAAGATTTGATTTAACTACGTGCAAAAATAACAAATGACAACGCTTTTCACAGGCTTTTAAAGGGATTTATTTTGGACGACCCGGGGTTGTCAGAAAAACAGGGAAAGACCATCAAATGTTATGCTTCCCTGACAGAATTAATCCACAATGGTAGCGATCATTTTTTCAATATCGTTTAAAGTCGTCACTTTATAGTCGTCGGGTATATCAAATACCGAGTCGTCATGTTCAGCTTTCTCAACACTTTCAGATTTCAGAGAGAAAAGGACATCGTTGTAATAAATGGCAAACTCAAGCATAACACCCGGAATTTCGGCAAAAGGTGTGTTTTTATTGGTCGAGTCCATGGTGATCTCGGGAGTATACCAGACTTCGATGCTTGTCTTTTCCTGTGAATCCAGTCTGATATGAGCTTTCCGGGCTTCATATCCGAGTATGGTGCGGGTCGTATCCTCATCAAACTCCACCTCTCCTTCTCGCAAAGCATTGAAGATAAACAATTTTCTGCTCTCGGATTTGGGCACATACATTTTGTTGCTGAAGATCTTTAGTAAAGTTGTGCTGCTGTCGGTATTGTGGTTCGAAATAAAATCAAGCACATAAAGTCCCATGTTACCCTGAAAAGAAATACGCTCCTGACCGGGGCGGAAAAAATATTCCATCTCATCAGGTAAAAGAAAAGAAAACGGCTGATCATTCATTTCCTGATCATAGGTAATTTTATATTTTACAATACCTTCGGAGATGACCGGCTCCTTCTCTTTCTTTTTTTTACTCTCACATCCTGCAAATATCAGCAGTAAAAAAATGATAATCAGAACGGGGGAAAATTTTTTCTGCATACAAAAATAATTGATGGTAGATTTCACCAAATCTAACGTAAAAATCCGAAAAATAATATGCTCTGGTGGCTGAATACTAACCATCCATCAAAAAAAGGGCCACCTTTGAACCAGGCAGCCCTTTCTCTACAATCAACCAATTACTGATCCTTCGGATTAGCAAAACAGCCCCTAAAAAAGAGGCTTCTAATCACATTATAAAGCTTAACATCATACCTGCCGCCACCGCAGAACCGATAACTCCCGAAACATTGGGTGCCATGGCATGCATGAGCAGGTGGTTTGACGGGTCGGTTTTGAGACCTTCCTGCTGAACAACCCTGGCACTGTCAGGAACAGCAGAAACGCCTGCTGCTCCGATAAGGGGATTGATCTTATTATCGGCATGCAGGAATTTATTCATCAATTTGGCAAACAACAATCCTCCGGCAGTGGCCACCACAAATGAAGCTGCCCCTAGCAGAAATATCTTAATCGACCCCATAGTCAGAAAGACACTGGCCTGAGTTGATGCCCCAACGGTCAATCCCAAAAGAATGGTCACAATATCGATCATTTTTGTACGGGCCGTCTCAGCCAGCCGGTCGGTCACACCACACTCTTTCAACAGGTTGCCGAAGAAGAGCATTCCCAGCAGAGGCATAGATGTCGGTGATATGAAGGTGGTTAGTAGCAATCCGATCAAAGGGAACAATATTTTTTCCAATTTGGAAACCGCCCTTGGGGGCTTCATTTTTATCTTCCGCTCCTTTTTCGATATCAGCAACTTCATTACGGGTGGTTGTATCACTGGCACCAAAGCCATATAAGAATAGGCGGCGATGGCAATACTTCCGATTAGTTCAGGCGCAAGTTTAGAGGAAGCAAAAATGGCTGTCGGCCCATCAGCACCGCCAATGATAGAAATGGCTCCTGCTTCATTCAGTTCAAATCCGAGGGCCATGGCACCGATAAAAGTCCCGAAAACACCGATCTGAGAGGCGGCGCCCAACAACATAAGACGCGGATTGGAAATAAGGGAAGAGAAATCGGTCATGGCGCCTATCCCCAGAAATATCAGAGGCGGATAAACACCTTTGATCACCCCGAAATAGAGATAATTCAGTACAGAACCATCTTCATATATCCCGATCTGAAAACCTTCCTGAAAAGGAATGTTCCCCAGAAGAATGCCACTACCGATGGGAATGAGAAGAAGGGGCTCATAGTCGTATCGTATGGCCAAAAATATGAAGAAAAGGCCAACCAATATCATAATAAGGTTTCCGGCCTCCAGATTGGCAAAACCGGTATACTGCCAGAATGTTTTCATTCCTTGACCCAGGGCACTTCCGCCTTCAGGGCCTTTATCAAGAAGTTCCTGGGCGGCAACTTCCCCTCCTGACAGGAGCGAAGCCATGAACAATAAGGCCAGTACCGTAAATAATGTTACAAATTTTCTCACGTTTCAAGATTATTTGAAAGAAGTTTCATAAAGCAACAGATCGTTAAATTTTTAGATATTAGATGTGAGATGAATCATATAATACTGAAAACCTGAATCTTGACACAAAGAACCATTTAAATATAAACAATCGAATCAAAGGTTCTTGCAAAAGTTTAACGAACTATTGATAAAGGAAAACTTCCATGATTCAACAACCTGGTGCATTTTAAATCTAAGCTGAAAAATGTGGAGTTCCCTGACCACAAATGACTTAAGTGTAACCTACTCCATAATAAGAAGAACATCGCTTTGTAAAACGGCATCCCCTTCTTTAACTTTGATCTCTTTTATAGTGCCGTCTTTATCGGCCTGTACATTGTTTTCCATTTTCATGGCTTCCATAACCAGAAGTGTGTCGCCTTTTTTTACTTCGTCGCCTTCTTTTACGAGCATCTTGAAAATACTTCCCGGCAGCGGAGCTTTTATTTGATGGCCACCAGCCGTCGGTTGTTTAATAATGTGTCCTTCACCAGGCTTGGGTTTCACTTCCTGACGAACAAGTTTCGGCGTTTTCACCTTCTTCATCTCCTGGTGAATCTCTACCGCATAAGGCGTACCGTTCACTTCTACCGTGGCAATGTTGTCATCGATATCCTGAATATGAACATGATATTTATTTCCATTAATAGTAAAATCGAACTTTTTCATTCGTTTAAAATTTTGTAATTACCTGACAAAAAACTAATTAAAAATTTGAGAACGAATGGAACCGCTTCGCTCTCGCATAATATTTTTTAAACATATTCTTTTGTGATATTTATGCTTAAAAAATATCATGCTCGTTTCATCAGTATAAAATTTATTTATTAAGGGCAAATGGAACCTGCCTGACGTTTTCCTGAAAAGAATTTTTCTCAAAAATTTTTTCATCAAAAAACAGGGACTGCTTTCAAT
>JAWOCV010000119.1:0-9890 GCA_046483585.1 Marinilabilia sp. | reverse complement strand
CCAGCTCCCTACAAACCCTATAACCCGGAACGTGTTCACGCCAAGTTTCGCGGCTACTGGGACTACGATGGCGGTGGACTTGGCGACATGGGGCAGCACTTCCTCGATCCGGTGCAATATCTTTTGGGCAAGGACGATACTGCACCTGTAAAAATTGAAGTGAATGCACCTCAGCAACACTACGATGCAGTGGGGACGTGGCGCCGAATAACCTACACCTACGCCGACGGGTGCCAGATTATTCTCGATGGCGAAAACAAGGACAAAGACGCGGCCTACATCGAAGGGCCCGACGGGAAAATATTCCGCGGTTTTCGTTCCGACATTCCCAATCTGCAGTCATTTCTGAAAACCCTGCCCGACCCGGAGCCGCAGATTTCTGTTTTCTCCGAATCGGTAAAAACCAGGAAGAAGTTTGCCTTGAATGAAACCAACGGATTCTGGTCATCTACACTGGTAAACCTTGGAATAATTGCGGTCAGGTTGGGACGGACATTGAACTTCGATCCGGAGAAACTGGCCTTTATCGACGATGAAGGCGCTAACCGGATGATTAACCAGCCCATGCGCGCACCGTGGTTAATTTAGAAACAAGCCCGTTAATCCTGAAAGGGGACTTAAAAAATAAATATCATTAACAAGAAGCTAAAAATACAAATGGGAAAAAGAATATTTCAAACGATAGTAATCCTTATTTTTGCCCTTTATTCGACAGTGATTTTTGCCCAGGATAACAGGACAATCGAGACCAAAGTAGCCGATATTCTGGCACAAATGCCCGCCAATGATTTGGCGCACCGCGACCGGATGATGGTCGAAATTATTGAACTCGGGCCGGAAGGATTTCAAAAAATGGCCCAAATGCTAACGCCGGCAGGGGATGGCGACGACACGGCTGTACGTTTTGCTGTGAACAACCTGGCTCGCTATGCCAGTGTTTTTGGACGCGAAAATGAGCGCAGTTTTGTGGAAGCAGCCCTGCTGGATGCAATTCAGGAAAACCCGGACACCGAAGTAAATACATTTCTGATGAATCAGCTCAACCTGGTAGGTGGTCAAAAAACAGTGGAAGCCCTGCAGGGTTACTTGTCGGATGAAGAATTGGCAGAACCAGCTACTCAGGCGCTCCTCTCCATCGGAACAAAGCAAGCTGCACTTGAGTTACGCTCAGGTCTGTCCAAAGCAAATGAACAAACACAGGTAACATTGGTACGGGCGCTGGGCCAGTTAAAATACAAACCAGCGTTGCCGGAAATTACCCGCTTGGCCGGTACTAAAAACCCGGAATTGAAAAAAGTTTCGCTGGAAGCACTGGCGAACATTGGCCATCCGGATTCTTACGATCTGATGCTTAACGCTGCCAAAGATGTTGACTTTAACTATGAGCCCACTCATGCGACAGAAGCTTTTTTGAATTATGCCGGAAGCCTGGCCGAAAACAACGAGCTGAAGCCCGCTCAAAAAGCACTTAAAGCTGTTTTCAAGGCAAATACTGCTACCGACAAGCTTCACAACTATTCAAAAGCACTTGCAATTTACAAAAATCATTTTGGCTACGAAACACTGCCTTTATTGCTCGATGCGGTCGACAACAGCAACAAAGCTTTCCGTTATTCTGCTTTAAACCTGGCAGAAGATTTGGGCGGTATTGCAGCCACCCGAAAGTGGGTTGAAAAGGCTAAATCGGTAGATAACGACGTGGTGAAAGGGGAGATTGTTAGTATGTTGGGACGAAGAGGCGACCATTTTGCAGTGGGATTTGTAAAAAGTAACCTGAAGTCATCTTCGTCTTTTGTTCGCCAGGAATCGATAACCGCTCTTAATCAATTGCTGGGAAAAGAGTCTGCGCCAATACTTATTGAACACCTGGCCAACGGAAAAGATTTGGAGGCCACACAAACGGCCTTACTGCAGTTACTCGACCAAAAACACCTGGGGCCCCTGGCAGTCCAGCTGGATAAAACATCAGGGGCAACAAAAGCTGCCTTCATTGACTTAATAGCAGCGAAGTCGGGAAACACCTATTTCAATGAGGTTCTTGCGCTGACCAATTCTCAAAACCAGCAAGTAAAAGAAGCTGCGATTAATGCGCTGAAAAATATTTCAACAGCAGAAAACCTCGATGAATTGATTCATCTTCTGCTTTCGGTTGAAGGGAATAATGAAGTAGAGCATGTACAATTGGCTGTTGTGGCTGCTGCCAGCGGAGTTGAAAAGGAAAAATCCGAAAATGGCCAACTGTTTCAGGCACTGAAATCAACCAATAAAAAAGAGCGCATCATTGCCATTTTACCTGAAATTGGCGGCGATGTAGCCCTACAAACTGTTACAGATTATTTCAAAAATTCTACAGGCACCTTGAAAAATACCGCCTTTGATGCACTAACAAGCTGGAAAGAGTATTCGGCAGCGGATGCACTTTATGAAGTGGCTCAAAATTCAACCGAAGAATACCGTTCAAAAGCCTCTTCAAATTTTGTGAGAATGGTAAGCTCCGCCAATCTTCCCGACGACCAGAAGCTGCTGCAGTACCGAAAAATAATGCCTTTTGTAACCTCTGCCAGCGATAAGCGCCAGGTTATTAACGCCATCGGCAACCTTGAAACATTTTTATCTATGGTTTTTCTGGAAGATTTTCTGGAAGACAGCGAATTGCAGCAAACAGCCGCACGGGCCATCATGCGCATTGCCCTTCCCGATGGTAACGGTCAGAATGGTTTTACAGGGGGGAAAGTACGAGAATTGCTGAAACGTATTACCACTATTCTAAAAGGTGAAGAAAGTGAATACGACATCATCAATATTAAAAATTACCTGGATGAACTGCCCGGAAATAAAGGATTTGTTTCCATGTTTAATGGCAAAAACCTCGACGGCTGGCAGGGAATGTTACTGGACGGCAATCCCATAAAAATTGCCAATTTGAGTGCTACTGAACGTGCCAAAGCCCAGGAGGAGGCCAATAAAAAGATGCATGAATTCTGGAGCGTGAAAGACAATGCCATCGTTTTTAACGGCAACGGCGGCAATCTGGTTTCAGAAAAAGAATACGGCGATTTTGAAATGATTGTGGATTGGCGCATCACCAAAAACGGTGACAGTGGCATTTACCTGCGTGGCACCCCTCAGGTGCAAATTTGGGATACCTCCCGCGTTGATGTGGGTGCCCAGGTGGGGTCAGGTGGTTTGTACAATAATCAGAAATACGAAAGCAACCCCCTGAAAGTGGCTGACAACCCGGTTGGCGAATGGAATACTTTCCACATTAAAATGATTGGTGAAAACGTAACGGTTCACCTCAATGGCGAACTGGTCGTTGACAATGTACCGCTTGAAAATTACTGGGACCGCAACCAGCCGGTTTTTCCTGAGGGAACAATTGAATTGCAGGCCCACGGCACAAACCTGGCCTTCCGGGATATTTACGTGAAGGAGATTGAAACCAATGAAATTGGGCTGACTGAAGAAGAAAAGGCCGAAGGTTTTGTGTCGTTGTTTAACGGCATGAACCTGGACGGCTGGCAGGGCAATAAAACCGATTATTATGCCGAAAACAGTGACCTGGTAGTGGACCCCGAAAGGGGTGGAAACGGAAATTTATTTACGGAAAAACAGTACAGAGATTTTGTTTTCCGTTTTGAGTTTCAACTCACTCCGGGTGCCAACAACGGACTTGGAATAAGGGCCCCACTTGAAGGAGACGCTGCCTACGAGGGCATGGAATTGCAAATTCTGGACAACACGGCCCCCGTTTATGCCAACCTTGCTGAATACCAGTATCATGGCTCGGTTTATGGTGTGATTCCTGCCAAACGCGGGTTTCTGAAACCCGTGGGTGATTGGAATTACCAGGAAGTGGTACTGAAAGGCAATGATATTAAAATTACGCTCAACGGTGAAGTGATACTGGAAGGCAACATTGCTGAGGCCAGCAAAAACGGCACCTTGGATGGAAGAGATCACCCAGGACTGAAGCGAGAAAAAGGACATATCGGTTTTCTCGGGCATGGTTCGCCCTTGAAATTCCGAAATATTCGTATTAAGGATTTAAGTAAATAACTATTGGCTTACAATATATTAACGGGGTTTCCAAATGGATACCCCGTTTTTTTATCACCACGAGAATCTACCTTTGAGATGTAAGAGCCAGGAATTACAATGTTTTGATTGTGAATTTTGGACGGCGGGGAGTTTGAGAAACCAGTAGCTGGAGGGAATACCATTGCTTTCATTAGAGCGATGCAGACCTGGTAATCGGGATGATCTCCAAATATTGAAGGAATTTGTTGTCTGCAAATATTCCACTCGTACTTTTTTATCGCAAGGGTTCCTCCCCAGTAGAACTCCTTGGCTGTCCATTATATAAGCTTT
Source organism: Marinilabilia sp. (assembly GCA_046483585.1). Taxonomy (GTDB): domain Bacteria; phylum Bacteroidota; class Bacteroidia; order Bacteroidales; family Marinilabiliaceae; genus Marinilabilia. Next base: position 5,519 of record JAWOCV010000119.1, on the reverse strand, counting down.
AACCTGCATGTATCTGCTTGAATTTGCGATTTTATTCCTCCAGCTCCTTTAAACGTTTTAGCTGAGATGAAACCATTCCGGAATTATTCCTTAAACAAATAATAAAATGTTGACCCGGAAATTCCTTGATTACGGCACAAGGTTTGGGTATCAACGCAACTTTCATTCTCTGACAAATGGGGAGTAGCATACTTGAAGAGCCGGCTTTCTCTAAATCCAGATTTCTTCCCTGCTATAAATTGGGAGATTGTATGATTTTAAGGTTTTTATTTTCAGTTAGGCCTACATCCCATATTTTTTATATTTTTAGGTCGAAACAAAAATATTCGATTCTTCGGACTTTTCTAAAATTTGTACTTTCAGGTGAAAGTCTGTGTATTGGTATTTTTAAATGAGTTTCTTCTGCCAAGGCTCTAAGACGTGGTTCGCCTTTATGGAGAACTACTTAAAAAAGACTTAAGCTACATGATTCGTACGAAAGGCATACCAATTTTGTACAACAGAATTTTATTGCCATCATTTCATACAATATCACTCACTCATGTATAATTGTTAAAGTTACTTTTGATTTTAAAAAAAATGAAAACGGTTGAAGATTAAAAGAGATTTATTCACCATTATTCAAACAATCATTATTTGTAACTTTTGAAATCATAAAAAACAATCTTTTTATCTAGCTTTTGTGCTTGATTGGAATGTTTTTTCAATAGAAGCATAGAGTCAAGAGCTTTGAGTTTTTGGACCAACCCGAATCCCGCCCCATCATCCAATGTTTCCCCTGCTTTGTTGGCCCTCAGTTGCGTGGCTGCAACTTGTCAAAGTGAAGGCAAACCAGGTGAAGACGGGGCGTTCATTTTTAATTCTCAAAAAAAGCCAATATATTGACAAACACTAAATAGTATTTATCAACAAGAGCTTTTGTGTAATATTTGGGATTTCGCATTATATATAGAGTTATCTTGATATTGAAGCTTTTTGTTGAAAAGCAGGTTTTTTAAAAGCCTGAAAATTTAACTGCTTATTTTTTGTTTGGGACAGAGCATGGGGGATATAAAAAAGAATAAAACAGCCTTGAGGCAGGAGAATAGTCATTTCCGGGAAATATTTGAAAATAATTTTTCCGAATTGTGCTATTTTTCCAATTCTTTTGTTTATGACTGGGATTTGTGTGAGGATATTGTTCAGAATGCCTTTATTAAATTATGGGATATTGTGGAGCGATTTCCGGAGGAAAAAGCTATACGTGCATGGCTTTTTAAGGTAGTTCGAAATGAATGCCTAGACCATTTGAAAAGCAACGAACATAAAAATAAATTCAGAATTCAGGCTCTTGAAGAACTAACCAAAGAAGCCCCACCTGACATTAATGATTTGGAGGTTCAGGATATTAAAGCCAGAATAGATGCCGTTTTAGCAAGTATGCCCGAAACCACTCAAAAAATCTTTAGAATGAGTCGGCAGGAAGGAATGGCCTACTCAAAAATAGCTGAGGATGTGGGATTAACTGAAAAGAGTGTAGAATATCACGTGTCCAAAGCTTTAAGTATCCTGAAAGAGCAGATGAAAGATTGTATGCACCTGCTTGTATTTTTAATGTGATTAATAAAAAAGCCGAATTCCCTTATAATTAGGAAATCCGGCTCAGTTTTATCAAAACCCCGGGGGTTAGTAATTAATTATTTTTGGTCTCGGTTGTTCCCTCTTCTTCCGTCTCATCATCTGCACTTTTTCTTGCGAAAATAACCTGATTATATCTGTCAATCAGCTCATTGATTGAACGAACGGTTGCTTCATAAATCTCATCATTTTGCAATGTGGCGTGCACCTCCAGTTGACTGAGCAGAAGACGATAGAGTCTGACAATTTCCTTACGGATCTCTTTAATTTGGACATCAGGGTTTTCTGCATTTTCCCGGAGTCGCTCAAGGTAGTAATTTTTGAAAACCTGATTGGCTGTGTCAAGTTCTTCCACCCAGTCGGTTATGCCCAGTGTTTTTTGGGCTTCACCATATTCCGGGGTGCTTTTCCATTGGCTAGTGATGCTTTCTATTGTTCCCGTTTGAGCCTGATAATTCATTCTGGCAATACCAGAGCCATGTTTGTTGATTTCACGAAGCAACAAACCGGCTGCTTTTCGTTTTTCAGGCCGAAAATGATAAGTGAATGCTTCCAGTGCTCCGGATATTCCATTTATGGCAGCATCTCTGCGCTCGTCAGCTTCCTGGATTTTTGGGGTTATGTCACTTCCCCGGTCGGGTTTATAAATGGAAGCCAGTAGTTCATGCTTCTTCCGGATTTTCTCATGGAGTTCAGTGACTTTGAGTTGTTCCGGGTTTTGGGTTTTGATGATTTCCAGTAAATAATCGGTAAACTGGATAAATTCGCTGTTTTGCAAATTGTAAATTAACAATGAATTGAACATAAAACAAATGTTTGGTATAGGGTTTTGATAAAACAATAAGCAAAATATTGACAAAAATCATAAAAATCAAATCCGGGCAGGAAAATTTTGAATGTAATTTCTGGAATCCAGGGTGATGTTGATTGACGTTTACCTATACAGAATATTCATGTACCCGTGAAAAATGGTTTCAGGAATCCTGACGAGTCTATGCATGCGTGCAATAGGTTTTCAGAATTCCTGAAATTTTCATGCAGCTGTGAAATATGTTTTCAGATTTTCTGATTTTTCTATGCACGCGTGTAATATGTTTTCAGAGTTTCTGAAAAGGCTATGCACCCGTGCAATGAGATTTCAGAATTCCTGAAATCTTCATGCAGCTGTGGAATTTGTTTTCAGAATTTCTGATTTTCCTATGCAGGTGTGTAATATGTTTTCAGAGTTTCTGAAAAGGCTATGCACCCGTGCAATGAGATTTCAGGAATTCTGAAATGTCCATGCAACCATGCAATATGAAATCAGAAATCCTGATATGGCTATTTATCTGTGCGCTGACGATTGTGATATTTCTACAATTTCTGCAGTATTTCCCCAAACTGCCATTTTTCATTCTCCGGCCGTCTATGTTCTTTTTCAATAATTTTTTTTGCTTTTTGGATAAGTTCAGGGTGTTTGTCAGCAATGTTGTTCTCTTCGTCCGGGTCTTGATTGAGATTATACACTTCAAAATTCAGCTCATCGCGATTCAGTAAATCTTTCGCCAGGATTTTGTAATCGTCAAACCTGACAGCCAGCTGTCCGCCGTATCCCGGAAATTCCCAGTAAAGGAAGTCATGCTTAGGCTGGTTTTTACCCGTTAATTCCGGCAAAAAGCTTATCCCGTCTGTGTTTTCGGGGATCTTCACCCCGGCAACTTCGCAAAGGGTGGGGAACACATCATATTGGACCGAAACATGGTCTGAAACTGTGCCGGCCTCAATTTCTCCGGGCCAGGCAGCGATCATCGGGACCCTGATCCCGCCTTCATGAAGAAAACCTTTGCCTCTGCCTCTTTCAGATTGAAAAGGTCTGCCGCTATTAAACCACTGCGTGTCGGCACCTCCGGTAAAGGTTGGCCCATTGTCTGAGGAGAAAATGATCAAAGTATTTTCATAAAGCCCCAAGTCTTTCAGGTGTTGGATCAATTGACCAACGCGTTCATCCAGGTAAGATATCATAGCGGCATAACCGGCGCGAGGATAACGGTGCGGGAAATATCCATCCTTGCCGGTATAAGGTTCTTCATCTCCAAATTTATCGACGTAATGGTCAACCCAACGTTGCGGGGCTTGTATCGGCACATGCGGAATGGGTGTGGCCCAATAAAGGAAAAAAGGCTCTTTATCTGAATCCTGAATGAATCCTTTGATGTGCTCAAACATGAGATCAGGCGCGTAGTCATTCAGCGTGAATTTTTCATAGCTCGCTTTGTCATAAGGATCGGCATTTTCGGGCAATTCAGTATGTGGAGGAACCGTGTCATTTTCCAGGTAGACCCGGTTCTCGTTCTCGTATAGATGAACGGGGTAATAAGTATGTGCCTGGCGTTGACAATTGTATCCAAAAAAGTAATCAAATCCTTGTTTGGTGGGTATTCCTTTGGTGTGAGGCGCGCCAAGGCCCCATTTCCCGATGGCGCCGGTTCGATACCCCCCTTGGCTCAGTTTTCTGGCAATGGTCATCGTTTCACCGGGAAGTGGCTTTTGTCCTTCGAGCGTGGAATCGTTGATTTGGGCCCTGTAATTCCACACATCGCCGCGTTCATCCCATTCATCGTTTCCACGAATGGGGGTATGACCGGAATGGAGCCCGGTTAATAAAACAGAGCGGGCTGGTGCGCAAACAGGTGCTCCCGAATAATGTTGGGTAAACCGGATGCCATTTTCCGCAAGTTTATCAATGTTTGGTGTTTCAATTTTTTCCTGGCCATACGCCCCGAGTTCTCCATATCCCAGATCATCGGCATAGATGTAGATGATGTTGGGATCCTGGTCAGACTGGCTGAAAGCCCCGGATGTGCCAATCGCAAATAAGCCGGTCAGTAATGTGAGATTTTTTGTGTTGCGAACCATTTTTTGGGAATTTATTTGTCAGATGCTTTGATTTTTTTAGTAAATATTTTTTTACCGGACACCGGTGATTACAATACTCCGCCAAACATTTTCAAGTAACTCGTAATTAAGTGCTTATGAAACAAAGAAACAAATCACACCTCTCTTAATAAAAACTTTGCGTCTTTGCGCCTTTGCGTTTAACCTTTTTTTAACGGACTATTGTCATTAAGGCTGATTATTCAACTCGTCCTATGGGTCTGCGGTTGTTCCCTTCTGCACCGGTCAGATCATCTCCCAGGTCTTCATGGGCTTTTTCGGCTACTTCTTCCAGTTCGGCCACTACTTCGGGATAATGCTCCAATACATTGTATCGTTCACCCGGGTCGCGACGGAGGTTGTACAGACCCTTTTCAAATAGTTCATCTTCCCGGGCTTTGCCGGGCATGCCGTCATTTCCTGGTTGGTAACCCTCGTAAGTTCTGCCGCGGTGCTGGAAAACAAGTTTCCACTTGCCTTTGCGCACGGACTGAAGGTTGTTTTGGCGATAATAGTAAAGGAATGTTTCCCGGGGTGAATTCTCGGCTTCTCCGGTCATAAGCTCTGAGATATCAACCCCGTCGATTTTTCTTTCCGGCAGGTCTGCACCGGTGATGCTGGCAAGGGTAGGCAGGATGTCGATGGCCGAAGTCAGTCCGTTGTTGATGCGCCCTTCTTCTATGTTACCTTCCCACTTCATAATACAGGGGACCCGCTGGCCGCCTTCAAAGGTGGTCCCTTTGCCTTCACGAAGCCCGCCCGAGCTGCCGGCATGATTGCCATAGTTGAGCCAGGGGCCGTTATCGGACATGAAGATGACCAGGGTGTTCTCTTCCAGATCCAGATCTTCCAGGGTCTGGTTGATCTGCCCTACGCTGTTGTCCAGCTCCATCATCACATCGCCATATTTGCCCTGGTTTGAAGTGTCTTCAAAAGCGGGTGAGGTAAATAGAGGCACATGCGGCATGGGATGAGCCAGATAGACAAAG
>JAWOCV010000044.1:0-4197 GCA_046483585.1 Marinilabilia sp. | reverse complement strand
GGAATAAGGGGAGGTAAACAGGCCCCGTTAGAACAGTCAGTTAGTTGTTATTTTCGGGGAAGCCGGCTTCACCCCGTGTAGTAAATTAAGCCGCATTGTTTAATGATCAGGAAATACTACACAGGGTGAATCGGGGTGCTATTCTCATAATAAAAACTTTGCGTCATGGCGTCTTTGCGTTTAGCCTTTTTTTTACGGACTGTTGAATTATCTTAGATCTTAAATCTAAAAATCTAACGATCTATTGTTTATCATCAGGCCTTAAATATGCTGTATGCCTGCCAGCCCCTTAGCTTTCTGGTTGTGGCAGAATCCCCCCACATCAGGTATGGAAATAAACCATTAAAAAATGGCAGACCGCTGCAATAAGAACAAAAAAGTGAAAAGCCGCATGATTGTACGGCCATTTTTCTAACTGGTATAAAACAGCTCCAGAGATATAGAATACCCCACCGCCGGCAAGCCAGATCATTCCCCACAACGGCATATGCTCAACCAAAGGTTTGATGGCCACCAATATGATCAATCCCATCCCCACGTAACCAATTGTGGAGATCAGATCGAACCGGCCGGTGAAGAAAAGTTTCAGGACAATCCCGGTAAGGGCCATTGCCCAGATCACGGCAAAAACCGACCATCCCCAAACACCGGGAATCACCAGCATGGCAACAGGCGTGTAAGTGCCGGCAATGGAAAGATAAATGGCCGCATGATCGAAAATGTTGAGTCGCCTGCGGCTTTCTTCATTTTTGGCTGCATGATAGAAGGTAGATGCTGAAAACACGGCGATCTGGCTCATGCCATAGATCAAATAAGCCACAAAGAAGATAAGCCGGCCCTGACCGGCAGCTTTATTCATTAACAGGAAAAGAGCCGCAAAACTGAGCAACAGTCCAAAGGCGTGGCTCCAAATATTTATTCTTTCCTCTTTAGCAGAGTATTCTTTTATGCGGATGTTTTTCAAAAGATGAATGTTTAGGAATGAGTTTAAGTATTCACATGCAGGTGGTGCAATTGCTTTCCTGCCTTTCAGACCAATACCAGTGCCCTTTGGGTCAAAAGTAGAAAAAAATTTTTTTTGACCTGCCGGACACAAACAACCGGGATTTTTGATTAATGATTTTTTATTCCATTTTGTTTTTATTAAATTGAGTGGTTGAGATTTATTGTAGAAAGAATTTCAACATTAGCCTGCACCAATGCTCTCGTGTGACCCATGCATCCATTATTGTAAAACCCAAAAATAGTTAGCTATGTTAAAAAAAATCATTTCTTATTTTGTATTGATGACTTTAGCTTTCACGGGTTCCGCCGGACTTTTTGCCCAGGAGGACGTGGAAGGAAGTGAAGACCATCCGATGATTTCCCGTTACGAAGGGGCTTATATTCGGGGCTATGAACAGGTAGATTATGACCGTCTGACTTTCTTCACCGGCGAGGAAGATGGTGAACTACAGGAAATTGAGCCGGAAGGCGAAACCACCCGGATCTTGTATTTCCTGCCTGAAGGCTTGTCTGTGTTGCAGGTACAACGCAACTACCAGATGGCATTGAAAGAAGCCGGTTTCGAAATGGTTTATGAATGCTTTGGCGGTCTTGATGAAATCCCAAGAGATATTTACCGGGATTTTGATATGATCGGCGATCGAAAAAACGATAATGTCTTTTTAAGTGGAGAAGATGCCAGTTACTTTTTGGCACGACTTCCACAGGAGAATGGCGATGTTTATGTTTCTTCACACACCCTGCTAAGTGGCCATGCCGATTTTGACAACCAGGTGGTAACAGCTCTCCAGATACTTGAGGAGAAGCCCATGACCACTGGTAAAGTAAAGGTTGATATAACCTCCAAAGCCATGGCAGAGGATATTGAAGAACAGGGAAGCGTCCGTCTCTATGGCATCCACTTCGATACCGACAAAGCCACGATCAAAGAAAAATCCGAATCCACACTGGCTGAAATCGCAAACCTTTTAAATGACAGGGCGGATCTTAACGTGGGTGTGGTCGGACATACCAGCACCACCGGAAGCATTGATCACAATATGACCTTGTCGGAAGAACGGGCCAGGGCTGTTGTTGATTTTCTTGCTTCCGAACACGGAATCTCGGAAGACCGCCTTACCCCTGAAGGTGTAGGCCCGTTTGCCCCGGTTGCCAGTAACAAGGACGAAGATGGCCGGGCGCGTAACCGGAGGGTGGAATTAATCGAGTTGCCGAAAGAGTAAAAGAATCTCTATTGCATTATCACTTCTTCAACCCCTTTTCGTAGTGAATACGGGGCTTTTTCGGCATAGCCCGTTCGAAGCAAAATGGCTGGGTGTTCCTCATCAAGGTTTAATGAGGTTTTCATTTCCACGGCCAGCTCTTTCACTTCGCAGGGCTGGTTCATGTAGGCATGAGCGATTCCGTATTGGGTTGATTGAAGCAGAAACTGCTGAAGGGTCCTTCCCAGATTGATCCATTCCTGACGGGTGTTTGTCTGTGTTGTGAACAAGACAAAGTGGGACGAAGACTGCATTTTCTTGATGTCCCCTTTGTTTTGTTTGTCCGGAGTTAAAGCACTCCGAATAATGGGGCGGGAAATGAATGCAGGCAGACCGGGTGCTCCGAAAACGGCGTAGCTCAGGCCGTCTCGCGTTGCCAGGGATTGCCTCTTATTTAATCGCATCCAGGAAATAAGCTCATCGGTAAAAAGTTTGTTCTGCATTTGAAGGATGTTTCCCCTTACAACGAAGTCTTTTATTTTATTGAAACCGGGTTCTCCATTATTGAAAAAATGAAAATTGATATCCGGAAAGCATTCAATGCTACGGAGTTGTTCCAATGTTTCAGCATCGATCATCTGCCCGTTGTATGCTTCACGGTTTGTCTGGCGGACAGGAATTTGTTGAAAAAGCGGACTCTCTTTCGATGCATAGTTTTTGGTAAGATGTATCGTGATGATGCCTTCTTCGGATATTGAGGGTTCGTAGTTGTATCCTTTGCCCAAAGCCGCCAAACATAGATTCTCCAGGGCACAACCAAGGCTGATGAAAAGTTCCCGGTGGTCCGGATCAACAATTTTGAGGGCTTTTTGGAAATTGGGATGTATGGCTATGCTTTGTTCCCCGATTTTGAACAGCCACGGCTGCGTGTTGTGACCCGATGGAGCCTGAATGGCCTGTTCGATCATAAACAGAAAATCGGAATCAGGGTTTCCTGAAGGATTTGATGTTTTCGTCATGACAAGAGATGTTGGTTTATTTTTGTGGCTCTTCCTAAAAATACATACTTGGTTTTTCGATTTTAGCCAGATTTGATCGCATGATCTTAAAAATAAATAAAATGGCGTAAGTCATTTTTCTCAAGAAACATTCAAATTTAGAAAAGGCACCCATTATTGTGATGAACCATTACTTCATCCTGCCACATTTCTTCATTCGTTTAATCAATAGCCGGATGCCTTTGATGGTTCCGTATCGGGTTATCGCGTATTTCCCAAACTCAGAACAAGTGGGACGGAGATTGCAACGGACAAACAGCAATGTCTCTCCGCCCCCATGCTTTTGATATTGATCAATGAATTTTAAAATGAGCTTTTTGAGCATCCAATAGTCTGTTGAATTGTTATAGGTGTTTGTTGTTCAATTGTTTAAATCTGAAGAAATGGTTATATTATGGGCAGCCCAAAAACGCTTATAATTTTATATATGAAACGCTTATCACTGATATTACAATGTGTCGGTGCAAGGTGTTTCGAAAAAAATAGGGAATAACCTTGCATTTAGGAAAGCCCGCTTCACCCCGTGTAATAATTTCCGGCCAATAAAAAATGTGCTTTTATTAAAATATTACACTGGGTAAAGCGGGCTGACAGGGGTGTTTGTGGCCTCTTTGAAACACACTGCTGAAGCAGGGTGCTAATCTCATTTGATACAAATCCTTCTGATATAGAATAATCTATGAGAATAGCAGCCCGATTTATCGGGGTGTTATTCTCATAATAAAAAACTTTGCGTCATGGCGCCTTTGCGTTTAGCCTTTTTTTAACGGACTATTGAATAATCTTAAATCCAACGATCTATTAAATCATCGTCCCAGTGTGACAAGGAGGGCTTCACGCGACCACAACAGGGCGGTGCGTTTTTTCTCGATCAATTGAAACACCACCTGCCAGCCTTCACGGGCTTCCTCATTTAAACGTTCATTGATCTT
>JAWOCV010000264.1:0-25312 GCA_046483585.1 Marinilabilia sp. | reverse complement strand
CAACATTGACCAGGCCTGGCATGCCGGAGGTAAAACCGGATATTTTGCCTTCAGGTGTTTTTAGATCAAATGAATACAACCCCTTATGATATTTTAAGTTGATTATCTTATAGTCGGGCTCATTTTCCCGGGAATAGGTAAAAACTTCAACACCTTCAGCCAATCCTTCAGGGACCGGCAAACCGGCTTTGATCAACAACGTCCCATTTTTTTTGATTCGGGCGGCAAATCCCGTAAATCCTTCTCTCACCTTGTCTGAATTCCCGTAGACATCAAGATGATCGGCATCCATAGAGGTTATTAAAGCCGTGGAAGGGGTTAACTGCCAAAAAGACCGGTCAAACTCATCGGCCTCCAATACCACCAAATCGGAGTTCTGATCATGCAGGAAATTGGTTCCGAAATTTTTGGGAATACCCCCCAAAAATGCATTTGCTCCCAAGCTGCTGTTATGCAGAAGATAAGCCGTCAGTGTCGACACCGTTGTTTTTCCATGGGTCCCTGCCACACAAACCGATTTCATATCCTCCGTTATCAGACCCAGAACCTGCGAGCGTTTCAGTACCTTAAAATCCTTCTGTCTGAACCATTCGAGCTGCTGATGACTGCCAGGAACGGCAGGTGTATAGATGACAAGAGTGTTTGAAGGATTGGTAAAGGCACTTGGTATTGAGTTCACCTCTTCTTCAAATAACACCACTACCCCTTCATTCAAGAGAGCATTAGTAACAGGTCCGGACGTACGGTCATACCCCGCTACCCGGTGCCCTGCTGAATAAAAGAAACGAGCCAGAGCACTCATACCGATACCTCCAATACCGATTAAAAAAACATGGTCATATTTTCTGAATGCTTCCATATCACATGTCAGCTATTTGTTCAATTTCCTCTGCTATTTGCTCTGCAGATTGAGGGTGTGCAAACAAACGGATCTTCTCTTCAAGTTGTTTTCTGTACTTTTTGTCGTTTAACAGCCCGAGAGACTTATTCACCAATTCGTCTTCGGTTTCGTGATCGGGGACCAGCAGAGCAGCTCCTTCTTTCACCAAAGCCATGGCATTCTTGGTCTGGTGGTCCTCTGCCACATTGGGCGAGGGAACCAAAACGGATGCTTTTCCCAAAATGGCCAATTCACTGATAGTGCCGGCGCCGGCTCTGGAAACAACTACATCGGCGACACGATAAGCCAGATCCATTTGCGAAATAAAAGGAACCAGGGTAATATTAGGTATTTCTTTTTCCCCAATGACATTGTTCAGTTCTTCGAAATAATATTTTCCACACTGCCAGAGCAACTGAACGTCATCCCTTTTTCTGATCTGACCCGTCCCTTTTAATATTCCGTTATTAATGCTTCCGGCTCCCAGAGATCCTCCAATCACCAAAATTGTTTGTTTATTTTCTTCCAGACCCAGCTCCTTACAAGCTTCTTTATGATCTACAGATGCCAAAAGTTTTTTCCGCACAGGATTTCCCGTCAATACAATCTTCGAGGGTGGGAAAAACCTCTCCATACCGGGATATGCCACACAAATCCGTATGGCCTTTCGTGCCAGAATTTTGTTGGTCACCCCCGGATAGCTGTTCTGCTCCTGCAGAAGAGTGGGAATTCCCAGGGCTGAAGCCGCACGCAAAACCGGCCCGCTTGCATATCCTCCCACACCCACAGCCACATCGGGGTTAAAAGTCCGAACAATGCGACGAGCCTTAAGCATACTGGCAATCAACTTAAAAAAGAATGTCACATTTTTGAATGTCAATCTTCTTTGAAATCCGGCAACCGGTAAACCAACAATTTCGTAACCCGCCGCGGGAACTCTTTCCATCTCCATCCGCCCGCAGGCTCCCACAAAAAGGATATCCGCGTCAGGGTTCCGGCCTTTCAGGGCATCGGCAATGGCTATGGCAGGAAATACGTGTCCGCCGGTTCCGCCTCCGCTAATCAATATTTTAAATTTCCTGTGCATCCGTTTTTCTGAATCTTTTCTTCTGATTGATTATTTTAAATTATTTGCACCAACCTGGGGCTTTTAAAGTTTCTCATGCTTTTCACCTATTCTCCAGTATTCGGCCCGGGCATCATCCTTTGCCGCTCTTCCTGATTATGCCTGCTTACACTCAAAATAGCTCCAAAGGCCAGGCAAGTAAACAAAATCGATGTACCTCCCATGCTCACCAAAGGTAATGGCTGCCCCGTAACAGGGAAAATACCTACTGCCACGCCCATATTCAGGAAGGCCTGGGTAATAAGCAACAATCCCAGACCGAGCACCATAAATGCAGGGAACGTGCGATTGCTGGACCGCACCAGGACACCAATGCGTCCAAGCAGAAAAAAATAAGCAACCAACACCAGAAAAGCCCCAAAAAACCCGAATTCTTCCGCAATAATGGCGAAAATAAAATCACTGTAGGGATGAGGCAAAAAATTTCGTTGGTCACTATTGCCGGGACCTTTTCCCAATACCCCTCCTGTAGCTATGGCTATTTTGGACTGGGTGATCTGATAATCTCTCCCATAATCTGTTATTGCTTCGTCTTCATCCAGATAATGTTCAACCCGCATAGCCCAGGTTTCAGCACGATCGACCAACACAATATCATTCAAGGCCAGTGTTAGCACCAATGAGATAATCGCAATACCAATCAGTCCGGTAAAAAACAAATTCCGAAAAGGAACCCGTCCCAGAAACATCATCATCATGACCACTCCGGCCACAAGAATGGAAGTGGAAAGATTTTCGGGAAAGATCAGCAGGCAAACAATGCCCGTATGAATGATCACAGGCCAAAAAGCTCCGAGTGTTGGACCATCATCTCTCTGGTGCTGGGCAAGCACCCTGGCTACATAAATGATCAAAGCCAGTTTGGCCATCTCTGAAGGCTGAAAACTCACTCCAATACCGGGTACCGATAACCAACGACTGGCTTCGTTGAGGTTTTGCCCTGATAAGATGGTAATAACCAACATGATAATGGAAAAATACAGCAATGGAAGGCTGAAAAGAATAAAATACCTGTAGGGAACACGATGAACAATCACAATAAGGAAGATTCCGAACAACAGAAACCCCATCTGTTTAAACATAAAATAAGTGGTATTCCCCCCCTGTGTTTTATAAGCCAGACTCCCGGTTGCACTATACACCGTAAGCAAGGAAATCAGGGAGAGGAAAATAATGACCCCCCAGATAACCTGGTCACCTTTTATGTATTTTCCAACAAGGTTGCTCATGGTTTCTTTAAGCTTCTTATTTCTTTTTTAAAAAGATTTCCCCGCTCTTCATAATTTTCAAACAGATCAAAACTTGCACAAGCCGGAGACAAAAGCACCACATCTCCGGGGCGGGCAAATTCATAAGCCTTTCTCACAGCTTCTTTCATCGACCTGGCTTCTTCGATGTGAGGCAATTTCCCACTGAAAAAAGAGATCAGTTTTCTGTTGTCAACCCCCAAACAAATAAGGGTTTTGACCTTCTGAACAGCAAGCTGCTCAAGAGCCTGGTACTCGTTGCCCTTGTCCGTTCCTCCTGCAATCCAGATTACCGGTTTCTCCATGCTTTCGAGGGCAAACCAGGTAGAATCGATATTGGTGGCTTTACTGTCATTGATATATACCACCTCATCCACCTCTTCCACACTTTCCAGACGATGTTCAACGGCATTAAAACTCCGCAATCCTTCTTTCACCTGCTCCTCAGAACTACCGGCAGAAAGAGCTGCCAATGCGGCTGACATAGCATTGGCCAGATTATGTTTCCCCGGCAGTGCGACCTCCTTCACCGGGAAGGTCAAATAATGTTTTGGGGTTTTAATGACGATCCGGTCACCATCTACAAATGCACCCTCCCCATAAACTTCATCAAAAGAAAACGGACAACGGCGTCCGGGATATCTCAAATATTTCAACCGGGCATTCACTACCTTGTCATTAGCATTAAAAATGAACACATCCTTAGGCCCATGATTATTGAGAATTTTAAATTTGGCATCCACATAATTTTCGAACCGGTAGTCATAACGATCCAGATGATCAGGTGTTATATTGGTAATGACAGCCACACCGCACTTAAAACGGGATATTCCATCGAGCTGAAAACTGCTGAGTTCCAAAACAAAGAACTCCGGATCATAATGGACCAACTGGCGGGCCAGACTTTTCCCCACATTACCGGCCAAAACAACATCCAATCCGCTCCGCTTCATCAGGTCATAAGTCCACAAGGCTGTTGTGGTTTTCCCGTTACTTCCCGTGATCCCGATGATTCTGGCGTCGGAATACCGGCCGGCAAATTCGATCTCCGAGATCACAGAAACCCCCTTTTGGGTGAGTTTCCTGATCAAAGGAGTATGATCAGGAATACCAGGACTTTTAACAACTTCACCGGCATTCATGATGCGTTCTTCAGAATGACACTCACTTTCGTAGTCAATGCCGGCCTCGATCAACTCGTCCTGAAATTCAGGCTTGATGTTTCCACAATCCGAGACAAATACTTGCAATCCTTTGGCACTGGCCAATAAAGCTGCACCAATGCCACTTTCACCCGCTCCCAGTATGACCAGTTCCTTTTCCATAACTTACCTGACTTTAAGCGTAACAATCGTTAATACGGCCAGTATGATGCTCACAATCCAGAATCGAGTCACAATCTTTGACTCGGTGTACCCTTTCAACTGATAATGATGATGCAATGGGGCCATTTTAAAGATGCGGCGCCCCTCACCATATCTCTTTTTCGTATATTTAAAAAAAGCGACCTGTATCATCACAGACAAACTTTCAACCAGAAAAATTCCGCACAATATTGGAATAAGCAATTCCATCCTGATTAGAACAGCAAAAACTGCAATGATCCCTCCAATGGTAAGACTACCGGTATCTCCCATAAACACCTGAGCAGGAAATGAATTATACCATAAAAATCCAACAGTTGCACCGATAAAAGCACTCATAAATACCACCAGTTCCTCCGACTGCGGAACATACATGATGTTCAGATAATCGGCATAAATGGTATTACTCGAGACATAAGCCAATATTCCGAGGGTGGTCCCAACAATGGCCGACGTTCCCGTAGCAAGTCCGTCAAGCCCGTCGGTTATATTGGCCCCGTTCGATACTGCTGTGGTGATAAAGATAACGGCCAGAACAAATATGACCCATCCCAATTCACCGGCCTTGTCTCCCATAAACCATAACAGGGAATTGTAGTCAAAGCGGTTCTCTTTATAAAAGGGAATATTGGTGACAGGCGCTTTTACATATCGTGTACCAGCTTCATCTTCAACCATCTCTGTCGTAGCATCTCTGGTTTCAGCATCCCCTGGCGATTCCATTCTCACCACCACATCATCACTGAAAAAAAGCGTCACCCCAACGATCAGCCCCAGACCTACCTGTCCGACAATTTTGAATCCCCCTGCAAGACCCTCTTTATTCTTTTTAAAAACCTTGATATAGTCATCGAGAAATCCGATCAAACCCAACCACACTGTGGTCACCAGCATCAGCAAAACATATACATTGTCGAGTTTTCCGAACAATAAAACCGGAACCAGGATCGAAACAATTATTATCAGCCCCCCCATGGTCGGTGTTCCTTTCTTTTGATACTGACCTTCAAGTCCCAGATTTCGAACAACCTCTCCGATCTGCTGTTTTTGCAGCAGCCTGATAATCCGCTTACCAAAGATGGTTCCGATCAAAAGGGCAAAAATGACAGCCATTCCCGAACGAAAAGAAATGTATTGGAACATTCCAGCTCCAGGAAAATCAATAGATTCTAAATATTCAAATAATGAAAAAAGCATGGTAACTATTGTTGTTCAAAAAACTCTTTAATAATTTCTCTGTCGTCAAAATGCCATTTTTTCCCTTTCACTTCCTGATAAGTTTCATGGCCTTTTCCTGTAACCAGGACGATATCGCCGGGCTTTGCAATGGTGCAGGCCGTACGAATAGCCTCCCTGCGATCGGTGATGGTCAGTATTTTTATACGTTCGGCAAAGGAGACGCCTTCCAGCATTTGATCAATAATACTCTGGGGTTCTTCATCCCTCGGATTATCTGAGGTGAAAATAACCTTTGAGCTATTTTTTACAGCCTCTGCCGCCATAATGGGTCGCTTTTTTGCGTCTCTGTTCCCTCCGGCACCCACCACTGTGATGAGGGTCTGCTCAGGGCGACGTATGTCATTGATGGCTTGCAATACATTTTTAATAGCATCAGGAGTATGGGCATAATCTACAACTCCGGTTATTCCATTGGCTGATCGGATGATCTCAAATCGGCCGCCAACGGGTTTAAGTCGACTCATCGCCAGAAGCAGTTCACGGGAAGCCCATCCCAATTCCCGGCCTGTTCCATACACGGCCAACAAATTATAGGCACTAAAACGTCCCACAAAGGGTGTCCAGAATTCCTGCCCCTCAATGGATAACTGCATTCCTTCAAACAACCCTTCCATTATTCGGGCACGATACGTTGCCACCTCGCGTAACGAATATGTCTTGCGGCTTGCTTTTGTGTTTTGTAACATTACCCGCCCCTGCTTATCATCAATATTTACCAGTGCAAAAGCCGTTTCAGGAAGATTATCAAAAAATTGCTTCTTAACCCGGATGTATTCATCAAAAGTCTTGTGATAATCCAGATGATCATGCGAAATGTTTGAAAAGATCCCTCCCCGGAATTCAAGACCGGTTATCCGCTTCTGATGAACAGCATGTGAACTTACTTCCATAAAACAGTATTCACAACCGGCCTCCACCATTTCGCGCATCAGTTTATTGAGGGTCAAAACATCAGGTGTGGTATGTGTTGTCTCAAGTTCCTGATCATTAATAAAATTGCCCATGGTAGAACAAAGCCCTGCCTTATATCCAAGCAAGCGGGCCACGTTATAGAGCAGAGTGGCAATCGTGGTTTTCCCGTTCGTACCTGTCACTCCTACAAGATTCAATTGGGCTGAAGGGTGATCATAAAAATTACCAGCCATCTGAGCAAGGGCATCCTGACTGTTCTCAACTTTGATGATCGCCACATTAGGGTGGTTACCATCCGGAAACTCCTCGCAGACAACCGCTATGGCACCGGCAGCGATAGCATCCTGAACGAAGGCATGCCCGTCCATGCGGGTTCCACGAACAGCCACAAACACAGAATGAGGAACAATCGATCGCGAATCAAAAACAATATCCCCCACAAAAGGATCAACATTGCCTCTTTTTTCGACAATCTTAATGTTTTTTATGCACTCAGATAATTTTTTTTGCATTGCAGATTTATTCCAAATATATCACAATTGTTTCACCCTTATTTACAGAATTCCCCGGAGGAACAGACTGCCGAACTACTTTGCCGGCTCCTTTTATCGCAACCTTAAGGCCCATGTTTTCAAGAACAGCCACGGCATCTTTAGCACCCATCCCTTTTACCTGGGGAACAAGCGCTGAAGGAATTGACTTGGAACGGAACTGAACGGTATGCTCCAAAGCACGTGTTGAAACCCATTCATTATCCTCTACCTCTTTGTTCTGAAAAGGGAGATCCAACTCATTGAAAATTTGCGACAATTCCTTTTTCGGGCCACCTTTGCTCAAGGGAAAAACCCCTTCGGTCACTTTTGGACGCGCCTTCTCTTTTGGTAATTTTTCATAACTCAAAGCATAAACTCTGTCGGCAATCTCACGAAATACACTGCCAGCCACCACATTTCCATAATAAACATTGTTAGACGGACTATTGACCGCCACAATGCACGAATACATGGGCTGATCGGCCGGAAAGTATCCAACAAATGAGGCCATATATTCCACTCCGTCTTCATTTCGATAACCACCAGATCCCCTTGCCAGCTGTGCAGTTCCTGTTTTACCGGCTATTTCATACGTATCGTTACGAATGTTCCGGGCGGTGCCTCGTTTCACCACCCCTTTCAGCAGCTGTCTGACCTTCTCAAGAGTTGCAACGGAACAAATCGAAGGATTCAATATTTCCGAATCGTACTTTTTCAGCATTTGACCATGCTGACTGACACCCTGGGCAAATTTGGGTTTCACCATTCGCCCATTATTGGCAACGGCATTATAAAAAGTCAGCATCTGCAAAGGCGTCATTTTAACTTCATAACCGATCGACATCCAGGGCAGAGTCACTCCTGACCATGAGTTATCTTCGGGATACCTGATCTGAGGTTGTCCCTCTCCTTTGATCTCCACATTAAGTGGTTTATGGAGCCCCATGGCATATAAGCGGTCGACGAAACGCCTTGGATTGTCCTTGTAATTTTCATAAATGATCTTTGAGATGCCAATATTAGAGGACTTCTCAAAAGCCTCCCGTACAGTGACCTTTCCATACCCGTCGGGATGCGTATCACGCATGATCTGGTTAAAGTAAGAATGAACCCCGTTCCCGGTATCTATGGAATCGGTCAGGCGTACAACTCCATCTTCAAGGGCAGCAATCATGGAAGCCAGTTTAAATGTGGAGCCGGGTTCTACAGCTTCCCCCACCGCATAATTGAAATAATCTTCTATATACATGCCGGGCACACTCCGGTGAAGATTGACAATGGCCTTAACAGCCCCTGTCTGTACTTCCATCAATATGGCTACTCCGTGGTGTGCATTATGCAACTGCAATTGCTGCCGTAATGATTGTTCAGCCACATCCTGTAATCCGATATCCAAGGTGGTAACCAGATCTTTCCCGTCTTTAGGCGGAATTTCTTCTTCGGGAATCCAACTTCCGGTAATTCTTTTCCAGGTACTGATGCCATTGGTGCCGCTAAGAATGTGATCATAAGCTCTTTCGAGTCCTACCATCCCACCTTTTGACTTTTCCCCGTAAAGTTTCCCAATGGTCCGGGCAGCCAAAGAGCCAAACGGCAAATGTCGCTCATCATATTGCCGCGGAATAAAACCTCCGGAATTTCGCCCCTGCCGGAAAATAGGAAATTTTTTTACCTCTTTCAGATCAAGATAGGAAATTTTCTGTGAATTGACCATATGGTACCGGGAGCCGTTACGCCGGGCTTTCTGCAATTCTCTCTTATAGGCCGAAGCCGGCTTATCTTCAAAGAAGCGGGATAAGCATAAAGCCAGGCTGTCAATCTTTGCGTTGAAAAGAGCATCTGAAAGTCCATTCGCCCGCAAATCCATATATATTCTGTAAGTCGGAACTGACAACGAGATCTTTTGTCCATTCGCGTCAAGTATGTTTCCCCGGTTTGCCTCAATCTCAATGCTGCTGCTTTCCAACTCTTGTGCCTTATCTTTCCACTCACCAGCCTCTACCACTTTCAAATTGACCAACTCGCCAAGGATCCAGAGCACCAATACACCAAACACCAGGTAGATGATGGCCAGCCGCAAAACTATTTTCTGTTTGATGCTCATAAATCAATAGATCGTTAGATTATTAGAAATAAGATGTAAGAAAATTCGTATAACACTGATGCACTGTGATTTAATCTGAAAAATGCCGGAATTTTAAACAATTGAATTACAAGGTATTACAAAAGTTTAACGGGCTATTGCATAAATAATATTTATTGAATTTTCTTCACTTCCAGCTTTCTTGGCGGCGTCTTTAACACTTCAAGCTCAATTCCCTCCTTTTGCACACGCTCCATAACTTCGCTCTGTTTGCTCATGTTCATCAGTTCTGAGGAAGTTGTAATGGCCTCATATTTCAAATCTTTTAAGTCATCTAGCAACCGGGCTTGTCTGTCAAGCAGATGTTCCATCTGATAACGGTTGCCGATATACAACACTCCCAGAAAAACAATAAACGCCAGATAACCCCAATGCCGTCCAATCCCCTTTTCAGCCAGGAATCTCCCATGGAGAAATTCTTTGAACGAAATCCCTTTTAATTCTTTAAACTCTTCCTTGCCGGAGAGAAAATCTCCTTCCTGCCTTTTCTTACGTTTAAAAAGCTTCATAATCTTTCAGCTATTCTTAATTTGGCACTCCTTGCCCGGGGGTTTTGTTCGATTTCTTGTTCAGACGGGCGAATGATCTTGCGTGTCATCGCATTAAACGGAACATGACGATTTCCGTAAAGATCAGTATCTGCCTGAGATTTATCAAAACTGCCCGAGCGGACAAAATTTTTCACCAGTCTGTCTTCCAGGGAATGGTACGAAATCACCACCAGACGGCCCCCGGGTTTTATCACTTCCGGCATTTGCTTCAAAACCTCTTTCAGTGCTTCCATTTCGTTGTTGACCTCAATCCGGAGAGCCTGAAAAACACGGGCAAGGTATTTATTGACATCACGGCGCGGGGCAATTTCCCCGGCAACATCTCTTAACTGTCCGGTACGCTCAAATGAAGTACTTTGCCGAAAATGGACGATAGACCTCACAAGGCGGCCGGGAGAAGGCACTTCTCCATAAAGTCTAAAGAGTGAAAACAGCTTTTCCTGTGAATACTCGTTGAGAACACGAGCTGCAGTCATTTCCGGCCCCGGACCCATGCGCATATCAAGGGCTCCGTCAAAACGAAAAGAAAATCCACGGTCAGCCACATCAAAATGATGGGACGAAACACCAAGATCCGCCAAAACGCCATCTACCTCAGCAATATCGAGGTAATCCAGGAAATACCGCAAAAAACGGAAATTGTGCTTTATTAACACAAAACGATCGTCGTCAGGAGCATTTTCCCAGGCATCAGCATCCTGATCAAAAGCGATCAGGCGCCCTTTTTCACCAAGACGATCGAGAATGGCACGACTATGGCCACCCCCCCCGAATGTCAGATCCACATAAATACCGGAGGGTCGAACATCTAGTCCGTCGACCGAAGAAGTTTGTAAAACAGGTATGTGGTATGGTTCTGCCATTGGCTTGCCTTTCTGCTACAAAAATATCATCAAATTCCCGGGGGATGGTCCTGATCTCCCAAAATTTTTTCGGCCAGTCCTCCTAACTCTTCTTTCGACAGTCCTCCGCTCAAGTAAACATCTTTATCCCAAATCTCTATGTAACGATCAACACCAAGAAGAATTATCTCCCGATGTGCTCCTATCTGATCCATCAATCTTCGCGGGATGAGAAAGCGCCCATTTCCATCCAGTGCAATTTCAGCCGAACCGCGGAAAAAATGCCGTAAAAACTTGTTGTGTTCACGGTTATAGGGATTGAGCTTTGCCCGGATGCGAGCCAGTTCTTCTTCCCAAACAGCATAGGGATAAAGGATCAAACAAGACTCAAACAAATCTTTTCGCACCACAAAACGCACGTCCTCCTCCCCCACAACCTTTTTAAAGGCAGAGGGAAAGACAATGCGTCCTTTGGCATCGGTCCGACACTCGAAATCACCTATAAATGTGAACATTGCACTTTGGGTAATATTTGTGTAAAGCTACAAACTTTTTAAACCACAATCAACCACTTTTAACCACTTTCTTTCAATTTTTATTCAAAAAAATACCCCGGATCCACTTTTGTGGCACCCGGGGTAATTTAGATTTTGTCAAATCAAAAAATCATTCCAGTTCCAAGGTGGTTGCTTTTTTCATTCTACCATTAATATAAACCTCCAATTGATAGGTTCCTGGTTCTAAACTATTTTCATGTTCTATGGTGAAATTGACCGGGAGATCATCACCGGTATATTCAATCTCCTTTTTTCTTGTATAAGGAGATTCTTCTCCCGTTTCTTCCTTCTCGAATGTTTCACCTGAGGGATACATAACTTCACCTTCAGGGTTCACCATGTTCAGATAAACGGTTCGCTCACCTGTTTCTGAAAAAAGAGTTCCTCCAATCTCAAAACTGACCGTGGTTTCGTCGACTCTTCCGGCACGGGAAATATTGTAACGGTCAGCCCACAGCCAGCGTTCCCACTTCGTCAACGGACTGATATGGTAAGCATTGAGATCCTGCGACCGTTTCACACTGTCTTTGAGAACCTCAAACTTCTCAACCATTTGCCGGCGCTCCTGATCCAGGCTGTCTCTCTCTGATTTAAGTTCGGCATGGCGATCCTGCAGCTCTTCATACTCTGCTTCCATCTCTTTATAAGCTTCGATCTCTTCTTTTAGTTCGTTAACCCCCTGAATCCGGCCCCTCAGAGAAGTAACCAGGTTATCCCTTTCTTCAAGTTCTTCTTCATGTTCGGCCTTTAACTCCTCCATCCGGGCCTCAAGGTCAGTTATCTCCTGCTGAGATGCATCCCTTTCACTTTGAATTTGCTCTCGTTCATCCTGAAGAGTGGTTTTTTCTTCTTCCAGGGTCTGAACCTCACTCTTTAAATTCCCTCCCTTAACCATATACATGATCATGGCAGCAAGGGCCAGTACAAGCAATATTCCTAACACGATTACCCACGTTCTCATGCCGGAATTTCTTTGGTTTAGTGTACGCTCTTCCATCGTTATTCTTTTTTAATTAAAACAATTATCAGTGATTCACGGATTTAGCTCTCCGTCAACACCCAATCAAGATCACACTCGCTCAATTAGAGTTTTAATTTACAAAAAAGAAATATTATGACCAATTCTAGTTAGAAAAAAAAATATTGTCTTTACCCCGGATCTTTAACCTATCTGACACATAACTGAGCAATTTTCTTCTTTTTAGCCTGAACTATTGATAAATTATTTCCCTTATGAATAAAATTCAGGTTAACCCCGACTTAGATGAAGTTAAACTTTTGAAAAAAGTTTTTACTGAATCTTAGTCGCTGTCGGAGACAGGGATTATTTGTGAAACGAAGTTCGACGAAGTCAATAATCCGGGTTAGACAGTTGCTTTTCAAGATAAGTTGTAGTTTAAAGTAGCCTGTGTATCAACAAAGTGCCAGTTGCGAGGCCTCGCTTTCGCGTAGCTTCAGCAGAGCAAAGTTTGCGACCGCGTGCCGCCTAAAGCTTTAGCGGTAGCGCAAGCCCGAAAATACCAAGTTTACCTGAGTAAATGAGTATTTTGGCGGCAAGCCTGTCTGCCGTTTTGCATAAGAGTATCCATCCGTTTTATTAGATTTAAATCAAAACGCCAGCATGTTTCTTTTTAATTATCCGCCAGGCAGGCGTAACGACGCAAGTGGTACTTTATAGACATACACAATTTACAGGTTTTAATACCATTAAATAAGAAGACAAAAACCCATATTTTTTTGTAATATTGACCCCGGAAATCAAAAAGGAGAGAAAAACAGTGGATGCAAATAGTGTAAAGAAAGAGCAATCCGACGAACGCCTCATAGACATAGAGCAGGTGTTTGCCAGCAAAAACCCGGCCCTGTTAAAACTCATCCCTTCATTTGTGATCAAATACCTGAAACGCATTACACATCAGGAAGAGATCAATGATTTTCTTGCGCGCAAAGGACATCTGAAAGGGGTGGAATTCGGACATGCCATACTGGAACTTTTCGGAGCACACTACAATGAGGAGGGTTTAGACCATGTACCTCCTGAGGGCCGCTATATTTTTGCCAGCAACCACCCGCTGGGCGGACTCGACGGAATCGCATTGCTGGTAGCGGCCAGCCGGAAATTTCCCAATCTTAAATTTCCGGTCAATGATATCCTCATGAACCTAAAACCTCTTGACAATATTTTCGTTCCTATAAATAAACACGGAGGACATTCCAGGGATGCTGCCCAACGTGTGGAGGAGGCCTACCGCTCCGACGCTCAAATACTAATGTTTCCGGCCGGCCTGGTAAGCCGAAAGCAAAAAGGCATCATCCGCGATCTGGAATGGAAAAAGAATTTCATTCGAAAAGCTGTCCAGCATCAGCGCGACATTGTCCCTGTCCACATTACAGGGCGCAACTCAGATTTCTTTTATCGCCTGGCCAATATTCGAAAAGGTATTGGTATAGAAGCCAATATCGAAATGTTATATTTGCCCGACGAAATGTTCAGACAACATGGAGAATACATTACTATTCGTTTCGGAGATCCCGTTTCATGGAAAACAATTAAAGAAAGCGGAACACCGGAAAGCTGGACACGAAAAATTAAAGATAAAAGTTACGAACTCTCGAAAAACCATTAATTTTGTAAACACCCGGCCCCTGAAATCTTCAAATCTCAACAAACATTGTTAAATGGACGCCAACCAACCAATCATTCCCCCCGTTCCACGGGAAGAGCTGGAATCTGAATTGACCAAAGACCGCTTTGTCCGTTACACCAACAAAGGGGAAAACAAGATTTATGATTTTACGGCCAATGATGCCCCTGCACTTATGCGGGAAGTTGGCCGTTTGCGGGAAGAGTCGTTCCGAACTGCCGGAGGCGGAACAGGAAAGGAAGCCGACATTGATGATTATGATACCGGAAGCGATCCTTATCATCAGCTTATCGTATGGGATCCAGGGGAGAAAGAAATACTTGGGGGATACCGGTACATCATGTGCGACAAAATAAAACCCTCCGCCGATGGTCAGGTTCACCTGGCCACCGGCAGAATGTTTCATTTTACCGAAAAATTCATACGGGAGTATTTGCCCTATACGATTGAACTGGGACGCTCTTTCGTTCAACCCCAGTATCAGTCAAGTAAAATGGGTGCCAAAAGTCTTTATGCTCTCGACAATCTTTGGGACGGACTCGGATCCCTTATCATCAACCATCCCCATATGAGATTTTTTTTCGGGAAAGTGACCATGTATGCCCACTCAAATTTAAAGGTCAGAAGTCTTATCCGGGCATTCATGGACAAGTACTTCAGTGATCCGGAAAAGTTGGTTTACCCTTACAATCCCGTCAAATCAGCACTCACTGACAGTGAGATACAAGAAATCTTTTCCGGGAAATCTTTTTCAGATGATTATAAAATACTAAGTAAGACTGTCCGGGAACTAGGTGAAAACATCCCCCCGCTCATCAATGCTTATATGAACCTTTCACCTTCGATGAAAACTTTCGGAACATCCGTCAATGAAAGGTTTGGAGGCGTTGAGGAGACAGGCATTATCATCACCATAAAAGAACTCTACCAGGCAAAAGTCAACCGCCATGTACACAGTTATAAACCAGACGAACCAGATCAATAAATGACAACCTTCAGGGAAAATTACAATTTCGATGTTATAGTGATTGGCAGCGGGCCTGGGGGCTTTTCGGCAGCCAACAGGGCCCTTGACTTCGGACTCAGTGTTTGCCTGATTGAAAAAGAACATCTCGGGGGAGCCGGCATCATGCATGGCGTCCTCACCTCCAAAACCATGTACGAATTGTCACTGGACTATTCGGTTGCGGCGCGAATTGACCGGGGTTACAGGGCCAGTGCCTTATCGGTTGATTACGGGAAAGTTAGAACAACTGTTCTGGAAGCAGCGCGCGAAAAACAATACCAAATGCGCAGCCAGATCGAAACTTTCAGCAAAAGAAATTCAAAAGCCAACATCAGCCTGATAACCGGTCATGCCAGATTTATTGACGCCCATACGGTTGAGATTTCTGACAAAGAGAAAACCCAACAATTAACCGGAAAACATTTCATTATTGCAACGGGTGCCCGCCCCAGAAGTTATCCGGGTCTGGAGACAGACGGCGAACGTATCATCAACTCCAGTGACATCCTCTCTTTATCTCATTTCCCGGAACGTATGCTGATCATCGGCTCGGGAATTATTGGCTGCGAATTTGCGACCATTTTCTCCAACTTCAAACAAACCCAGGTACATCTTCTCGACCGGGCCAACAGGGTGTTGCCATACGAAGACGATGATTTAAGCCGTTTCGTTTCGGAAAATCTGCAAAACAATGGTGTGATCGTCCATCATACAGCTCAATTGCGATGTATTCGCAAGCACCCGGCACATCTTGAAGTCGTCCTCGACTACGATGACGGACACAGTAAAGTGATGGAAGTAGATGTTGCCCTGATTGCCATCGGCAGAGTGCCAAACACGGAGGATATCGGGCTTGAAGTTACCGGAGCCACCACCAATAAAAACGGTTTTCTCCATACCGATGATGCAGGACGTATCATCAACGACCAGGATTACTCCCATATTTATGCCGTAGGGGATATTACCGGACGCTCTCAACTCTATAGTGTGGCAGAATTTCAGGGAAGACTGGCCGTGGAAAGCATCATGAACAATATTTGCTATGCACCGGACTATTCCAATATGTCCACCCTCATGTTTTTCAAACCTGAAGTAGCCGCCGTGGGAGCCAATGAAAAAACACTTCAGGAAAAGAACATCGGATATAAAGCCGTCTATTACTCCAATGCTCTTGTCTACCGCGCCATTGCCATGCGAAACACCCGCGGTTTTGTCAAGATCCTGGTGAGCAACGACAACAAACAACGCATCCTGGGCATGAGAGCTTCCGGCCCCCAGGCATCCGCCTTTATTGTAGCTGTTGCTCACCTCATCAATCAGGGCAACAGTGTAAGCGAGGTGCTGAAGATCTTCTATCCCCATCCCAGTATAACAGAAGGTATTCAGGAAGGCATGAGGGCCTTTTTATCAAAATCGATCTTCAAGCCTGAAGCATTTCCCGAAAACATCATTGTAAGCGAATGGAAGCCCGGAGACCCCTTAACACAAACACCAAAATATGAAAAGATCAGCAAACGCAAATAAACTCCGGATATTCAGAATTGTCATATTCTCCATTGTGGGTCTGATGGCCACTTACACACTTTTGCCGGATTACTTGCAGAAGGCACTGATCTATTTCACACCGGACATTGACGATCATAAAATATTCGACAACCGCGTTATAGAGGCCGGCGACGGAGAGCCATGGCCGGTGGCAGAACAATTCAACAGCGCCACGCTTCCGGAAACCAGCCGCGATTCCCTCGAAAAATATGAAACAGTGGCTTTTCTTGTCTTTCATCGCGACTCTTTACTGTTCGAAAAATACTGGAATAGTCATGACACAGCCACCATATCCAATTCTTTTTCGATGGCCAAAAGCATTGTATCGCTACTTGTGGGATGTGCCATTGAAGAAGGACACATCAGAGGTCTTGATGAGAAGGTCATTCATTACATTCCCAAACTGAAAGGTTCTCACAGGGAAGATCTCTCCATCCGCCATTTACTGACCATGAGCTCATCGTCTTCATGGAGTGAGAGCTATACCTCACCATTTTCCATAACTACTCAAGCCTATTACGGACGTAATCTCAAAAAGACGATCAGTAAAATTGAGATCATCGACAACCCGGGCATTGAATTCGAATACCGGAGCGGCGACACACAGCTTTTGGAAAAAGTTATCACAGAGGCTACCGGAAAAACGCTCTCGGAATATGCCTCAGAAAAACTATGGAAACCACTGGGATCTGAGAAAGAGGCCTTGTGGTCTCTTGATCGCAAAAATGGAACGGAGAAAGCCTTTTGTTGTTTCAACAGCAGTGCGCGCGACTTTGCCAGGATCGGGAGTCTTGTGTTAAATAAAGGTTCTTTCAATGGCAGGCAGATAGTCCCGGAATCATATATTGAAGAAATGACCACGCCGGTCAGGTATCTTTCCGACGAAGATGCCGGCATGGTGGATTATTACGGTCTCCACTGGTGGATTATGAACCATGACAAAATGCAGATCCCATACGCCAGAGGAATATCAGGGCAATACATTTATGTGGTGCCCGAATATGACGCTGTTATCGTACGTCTTGGACACAAACGCAGTCTTCGCTACCGGGATAATCATCCCGAAGATGCTTTCACATGGCTTGAATCAGGTCTCGAAATCGTCCGTGAGAATCAATAGGCCCGACCGTTGATGCCTTCAATGAACTGAATATAAGACGTATTAACGACCTTGTTGCCACCCGGGGTAGGATAATTTCCTGTAAAGTACCAGTCGCCACGATCATTTGGACAGGCCTTATGGAGGTTTTCCACGGTCTGAAAAACCACCTCTACATCAGCATCGATGTCAACCGGCTTCAGCATCTCCGCAATCTTTGCTGAGATCTCCTCTTCAGAAAAATGTTTGTAGATGTCCTTTACGTAATTGACAATCTCCTCCTTGGGCAGATTTTGTTGCTCTTTACATTGTTTATAAACGTCGTCAATGACATGATTCCTGCCGGATTCTTTCAATAACTCAACAGCCGCTGAAAAAGCACAGAAATCCCGAAGTCTCGCCATATCGATCCCGTAACAATCGGGATATCGGATCTGGGGTGCAGAAGAAACGACAATGATCTTTTTAGGATGAAGGCGGTCAAGTATCTTCAGAATGCTTCGTTTCAGGGTGGTTCCGCGAACAATGGAATCATCAATTATGACAAGGGTATCGACCCTGTTTTTAACAATTCCGTAAGTCACATCATAAACATGCGCGACCAAATCGTCCCGATTATTGTCATCGGCAATAAAAGTCCGCATTTTAACGTCCTTTATGGCGACTTTTTCGATTCTGGGTTCAAGGCTAAGTATCTCATTGACCTTTTCTTCGGTCATTTCATCTCCCAGAGCCATGATCCTTTGAGTTTTGACCTGATCAAGATGTGAACGAATCCCCTCCATCATACCATAAAAGGCTGTTTCGGCAGTATTTGGGATATAAGAAAAAACAGTATTCTCAAGATCCCAATCAATTTTGTCCAGAATGATGGGCGACAGCAGGCGTCCGAGTTCTTTCCGTTCTTTATAGATCTCGCGGTCACTCCCCCGGGAAAAATAAATGCGTTCAAATGAGCATGATTGCCGTTTTTGAGGGACATTGACCATCTCCTCTGTCACCCTTCCGTCTTTTTTAACGATCAAGGCATGTCCGGGCTGAAGTTCTTTAACTTCTCCGGCCCTGATATTCAGGGCAGTTTGAATAACCGGTCGTTCAGAGGCTACCACCACGAATTCATCATTGACGTAATACGAAGCCGGTCGTATGCCCCACTGGTCTCGTGTTACAAAAGCATCACCATGCCCCAGCATACCGGCAATCACATATCCCCCGTCCCATCGACGGCTGGAACGTTCCAGCACTTTACGGATGTCAAGATCGCGTTCTATCAGAGCGGAAATTTCTTTATTAGAATAACCCTCATTCTTGAACTGTCTGAAGAGCAGCTGATTTTCTTCATCGAGAAAATGACCCACATTTTCAAGCATCGATTCGGTATCTGTATAATCTTTGGGATGCTGCCCCAGATCCATGAGCGTTTTGAATATCTCGTCCACATTGGTGAGATTGAAATTGCCGGCCAGAACAAGATTCCGGGAACGCCAGTTATTTTCGCGCATGACCGGATGGACGTAATCAATGCTGTTTTTACCGAAGGTACCGTAACGCAAATGCCCCAGGTACAATTCCCCGGCAAAAGGAAGGTTTTCTTTGGCCCAAACAGGGTCATTGAGCAGTTCGGGATGATGTTCATGTATGGCGTCAAAATGCCTGTGAATACCGGTAAAAACTTCCTGGATCGGATTTCCCCCATTGGAGCGCTGCCGCAATAAGTATTTTTTTCCTGCGGGCTGGTCAATTTTCAGATTAACGACACCTGCACCGTCCTGACCCCGGTTGTGCTGTTTCTCCATCAAAAGATACAGCTTGTTGAGTCCAAACCGCCATGTTCCGTATTTTTCCTGATAATATGTAAGCGGTTTTAGCAGCCTGATGAGTACAATGCCACACTCATGCTTTATCTGATCACTCATAATATTGTGAGAAAAGAGGGTCTAATTTATGGCATTTTCCTAACCTCCACCTACCCTTTTAAAAAAAATTCAAAAACTGGGACAACTTTCAATCATCCCGCAAAGCGTCTAAAGACATTTCACTAACCCGGACAATGTAACAGGCGGGAAACTCCTCTTTAAGCTCATTCAGGAGAGGGAGCGCCTCATGTTTATGTCTGAAACTCCCAACCCTGACCCGCCAGAAGGGGGCACTATATTCAACATAAACCTTTTCATCTTCCCAGTCAGAAAGAATTTTGCTTTTTACATCGAGTGCTTCATCCCGGGCATCGTTTCCACCTCCACTGAACAACTGAACCCTAAAGCCTTCAGTACTGCCTGCTCGTTTGTTCATTTCGATATGGGTCAGAACAAGATCCTTCATCCGGTCTGATTGATTGATACGGATTGTTCCTTCATCGTCATTGACGGTGGTAATGGAATCAAAAATATCCCCATCCCGGTTGTCTCTGTCTTCCGGCAACTGAGCCTGAGCTGTTGTCAAAATCAGAGCTGATATAAAAACAAAAATACTTCTCATCATCCGTAATTTTACTTACAAAGATACAATTATTATACCTACTTTCACCCAATTTGGGTTCTATTCTCTTATGGGAACAACCAATACGGGAATATCAGAATCGTTCAGCAACTCATTGGCAAAAGGTCTGAAAAATCCTTCAAAAGGATTGATGGAACGATTGAGATGAATGGCAAGGACAGTAACTGAAAGTTCGTGGGCCAGCGACAAAATTTTCTTAGCATGGCCCCCCCAATTGAAAGATATGTATTGCGTTTTAAGTTGAGCATTGTTCCGGATGTATCTTTCGGCCTGTCTGGCATAAATTTCACTTCGTCCCGGAATAAACCATTTGGATTTTTTCTGCAAAGCGACGATATCGACTTCCGCCTGCATTAATCTGGCAAAGCCGGTTACGGCGGGCACGATCTTCCTGGTCATACTATTATGATCAAGCGGCAATAAGATCTTGTGAGGAGGTTCCCATTTCATCTCTTTACGGACGGTAAGGACCGGACAAGGGGCATGAGAAACCAGCCGGTAAGCATTACTTCCAAGCCAGCGATCCTGTACCCCTGAGATCCCATGAGTTCCTACAACAATGAGACTTACATCATCGTACCTGGCCTGATTGGTTATTTCGCGTACAACATTCCCCTCACGGAGCTTATAATCAAACTCTCCCCTGAAGACTTTGTATTCCCCGGAATTTTTGTCGATCAAATGTTCAATCCAGGTTTTGGCCTTTCCGAAAATACGTACCTCCGGGTTGTCACCCAAGAATTCAGGGGCATATTTCTGACCCGTCTGGACGTGGATAAGCCTCAAAGAAGCTTTCATCTGATTGGCCAGTTCAATCCCCACTTTAATGGCAAATACCGAATTCTCGGAAAAATCGACAGGAACAAGTACGCGCTTCATACAATCAAAATTTTAACAAATTAAATTTACAACACCAAAAGACAATAGATCGGCAGATTTTTAGATTTAAGATCTAAGATGATTCATAAATTACTATTAATCTGTATTTTAATAGAAATATTTCTTCAAATTTAAACAATTGAAACGAGCCCCGATTACTCCCCGGTAAATCGGGGCAGGCAGGGACGATTTCTATCCGACCTTAATAAATAAATTTCATACAGATGAAACTTGCATGACCATCAAGATCTCAAAAGATCATGTAAATGTTGATGAATGCAGGTTCCCTGAATGAGCAGGCCCGTAAAAACAAAACCGGAGTTACGTCTTCCTGTATCCCCGGCCCCTCAATCATAATATACGTAATATCTGCACAGGTGGTTGCATCCGAACCATCAAATTAATCTGATTCAATTGCTTTTGCCAGTTCATCAGTCATCTCAAGGTTATGATAAACATTTTGAACATCATCATTGTCCTCAAATTCATCGACCATCTTCAGAAATTTTTTGGCCGTTTCAAGATCCACCTCTTTATAGGTATTCGGGATTCTTTGCAGGCTGGCGTTCTCCACCTGGATGTTCATTTCATCAAGTTTTTTCTGAATTGTTCCGAAATCTTCCAGATCGGTGGTGACCACAATCAGCTCGTCATCCTTCTCAATCTCCTGGGCACCTGCATCAATAAGTTCGAGTTCCAGTTCCTCAAGATCCATATCATCCTTCTTCACAATCTGGAAAACACCCTTTCGGTCAAAGAGGAAATTCAATGATCCCTTGGTACCCATACTGCCACCACGTTTATTGAAGATGGAACGGACGGCCCCGACTGTTCGGTTGTTGTTATCGGTCAGGCATTCTACAAAAACAGCCACCCCACCGGGACCATAACCTTCAAAGGACGTCTCCTGGTACTTCTCCCCGCCTTGTTCAGCAGCTTTGGCTATAGCTCTGTTTATATTGTCTTTGGGCATGTTTACCGAACGAGCATTTTGCACCGCCAGCCTGAGCCGCGGATTAATCTCCGGATCCCCGCCTCCTTCCCGCGCGGCTACTTGTATCTCCTTGGTGATGCGGGTAAACATTTTAGCTCTCTTGGCGTCCTGAGCACCTTTACGACGCTTGATATTAGCCCATTTACTATGTCCTGCCATGTACTATCGTTTTGTTTTAATGTTAAAAATCATTATCGAACCCACATTGAGTTTCCCCAACATAAATTTTATCGATTAAGTATTCCGGTACCAACTTTGCTGTTCTTATCCGGATTTCAGGGCTTCCGGGAAATGGCGCTCAAAGGTACAAAAAAACACCTATCCGCACAAACCACTGACAATTGCGCACTTACACAGCCTCAACCCACAACTCAAACACCAAATAACAAGTTGGGGAAGTGACTGATAAACATTAAATTTGCACCGCCTTTAATAATATTGTTTGTCCACTTTACAATAGTCCGTTAAAAAAAGCCTAAACGCAGAGACGCAATGACCTGTCTGCCGTTTTTAATATTAGCATCCTGTTATATAAACGAACTTTTGTTTGTACAATTAATTTTGTTTCACATTACACGCCAGGCAGGCGCAAAGTTTTTATTATCGGGAAGTTGCGTCCAGCTGTATTGCTATGGAAACATCATTTTATCAATTACTTGAGAAAGTTTAACGGAGTATTGCACTTTATAGACGGTCACTAATCAGAGATGAGAGATGAGAGATAAGCGATCAAAACAAACCACAGACCAGCCCGAAACTGTGCTTGCATACGAGGCCGGCGGGAAAAAATTGTATATTGAGACCTATGGATGCCAGATGAACTTTGCCGACAGCGAAGTTGTGGCCTCGGTAATGCAAATGGATGGATATGAAACCACACCTGACAACAAAGACGCGGATGCCATATTCATCAATACATGCTCCATCAGAGATAATGCCGAACAACGGGTTTTAGGCCGGTTAAGGGAGTTAAAAGCTATGAAGAAGCAAAAACCGGAACTGATCATCGGAATCATCGGTTGTATGGCAGAGCGGGCCAAAGAGCAAGTTTTTCAGGAGGGGGCCGACCTCGTTGTAGGACCGGACGCCTATCTTGATCTGCCCAATCTTGTGAGTCAGGCCGAAAACGGCGAAAAAGCCATCAACGTGGACCTTTCCACAACCGAGACCTATCGCGATATAATGCCTAAGCGTCTGGGAACCAATAAAATTTCTGCATTTGTCAGCATCATGCGGGGGTGCAACAACTTCTGTTCATACTGCATCGTTCCATACACACGTGGTCGCGAAAGAAGCCGGGACCCCGAAAGCATAAAAGACGAAACCGCCCAACTGGTAAATGAAGGATACAAAGAGATCACACTGCTTGGCCAGAACGTCAACTCTTACCGTTTTACCAACAGCGGTAACACGATAGACTTTCCGGCTTTACTCGAATTGCTTGCCCACGAATTTCCGCAGACGCGCATCCGGTTTACCACTTCACACCCTAAAGACATGAGTGATGAAACGCTCAGAACCATGGCCCGTCACGATAATGTTTGCAAACACATTCATCTGCCCATGCAATCGGGTTCAAGCCGTATTCTGAAGCTCATGAACCGGAAATACACGGCCGACTGGTTTATGGACCGGGTAAAAGCGATCCATGATATCCTCCCAGGTTGCGGCATTACTACTGATGTCTTTTGTGGTTTTCACTCCGAAACGGAAGAAGATCACAAAAAAACACTGGACCTAATGGACATGGCGAGGTTCGACATGGCTTACATGTTCAAATATTCGGAACGCCCCGGCACCTATGCGCACCAAAAACTGCCTGACAATGTTCCCGAAGAGGTGAAAAGCCGCCGGCTGCAGGAGATCATCAAACGTCAAAACCGTTTATCACTGGAAAGCAACCAAAAAGACACAGGTAAAACATTTGACGTTTTGATCGAAGGCATCTCCAAAAAATCCAAGGAAGAATTTGTCGGACGAACCTCCCAAAACAAGGTTGTCGTTTTTCCCCGCTCCGGATATAAAGTAGGGGATGTTGCAAAAGTTAAAATCACAAGTGCTACCCAGGCCACTCTGCGGGGTGAAGTCGAACGGTAAAAGAATTCCCGGGCAGTATATGCATCAATAGATTTTTAGATTTCATTAGATTTCAGATAATTCTTATGTTATTGATAATCCGCATTTCAACACCAACAATTTTTTAAGTTTAAACTGCTGAATAACGGATGTTTGCAAAAGTGACGGATTATCATGCTAAAAACCACTCATTTATTTCAGCCATGGATAACCAAATAGAAGAATTCAGAGAATTTCGTTCAAAAATGAACGACCGAATACTGAAAGAGGACAATCTGGTCATCAAAAGATTATTCAATCTCGATACCAATACTTACAAAGAGGGGGCCATTCCGGTTCGTACCAAAGAGATGCTTGGACTGGTGGCTTCCATGGTACTGCGATGCGACGACTGCATCAAATATCATCTGGAAAAATGCTACGAACAAGCCATCACGACAGAAGAAATGATGGAGATCTTTTCCGTGGCCAATGTTGTCGGCGGTACAATCGTTATACCGCACACAAGGCGGGCCATGGAGTACTGGGACATCCTCCACCGAGAAGCACCCCCTGAAATAGGGTAGTATCTTTTATCTAACAAAACATGTAAACAACCGAATTTCAATCATATACATTTTTGTTAGTTCTTTGGTTATGTCGCAAATGAGAGAGCAACTTTTCCTTCCAGCTTTGAGCTTCGAGCTTTCAGCTTTCAGCTACTACTGACTCTGCGACTGAACTAAGAGCTAACAGCTAAGAGCTAACAGCTTCCCCGCGGCTAGGTTACTTTTATCTAACAAAACTCATAAGTAATTTAAAATATGATGATTAACTCATTTTCTTGGTTTTTTGGTTATGTCGCAAAAGATAGCAACCTTCCTCTCCAGCTTCGAGCTTTCAGCTTTGAGCTTCGAACTACTACTGTCTCTGCGACTGAGCTACTAACAACTAACGATCTACCATTTAAACTATGACAAATTCCATACTTATATTTTTCTTGTCCGTGTTTGTGCTGAACAATCCTGTCATGGCACATTCCACTCATACCGAGGTTACAAAACACGCCCCTCTCGGCAGGAAAGCCGTATGCGGGAAAACCGCACGTACGGTTTGACGAGGGGGCTACAGAGCAGAGGATTCTGCTCTGTACTCTACTCTACTGGTGATTGATGCAAAATACCTGAAATTTGAAG
>JAWOCV010000157.1:0-21080 GCA_046483585.1 Marinilabilia sp. | reverse complement strand
ATGATGACTGATATGCGTAATATAGGCCCTCTCCGGAGCAAGGTCTTCTATAACGCTAAGGGCCTGGTCGAGATTGAAATGCGAAATATGCTC
Source organism: Marinilabilia sp. (assembly GCA_046483585.1). Classification (GTDB taxonomy): domain Bacteria; phylum Bacteroidota; class Bacteroidia; order Bacteroidales; family Marinilabiliaceae; genus Marinilabilia. The sequence goes on along the minus strand of JAWOCV010000157.1, from coordinate 20,987 downwards.
CTCTATACGCAAACCATTGATCACTAAAACATCACTATTTTTAAGTTTCGCCATGCTTTCCGGAGGAATCCGGCTGGCATCGGTTACATAGCTAAAATGGCCAATCCGGAACCCAAGAACAGGCATTTGGTGATGAAATACCCGCACCGGGGTTACATGGAGATCACATACCGGGAATGAGTCTGTGTCGCTGATCTCATGAAGAATTAACTCGGGAACTCCGGGGTATTTTTCCTCTTCACTCTTGAAAGCGTAAGAAAATTCTTGTTTCAGGGCTTCCAACAAGCGGTTTTCGCCGTAGAGAAGAGTGGGCTGCTCGTTGATCCAGTTGAAAGCACGTACATCATCGAGCCCGGCGGTATGATCCTTATGCTCATGCGTAAAAAGAATGGCATCCAGATGACGGGTTTCCGATGCCAGCATCTGATGGCGAAAATCGGGACCTGAATCAATGACTACGGTATGGTCCGGTGTGTCAATCTTGACCGATGAGCGGGTTCTTTTGTCGTGTGGATCGCTGGACTGACAAACGTCACAAGCACAAGCTATCATGGGCACCCCCATGGAGGTTCCGGTTCCTAAAAAAGTGATCTTCAATATTTTAAATTTTTACAGGTTCCCGATTAAATCGATGATAACAAAAATAACAATCTTATCCGGGTGCGGGAAGAATATAACAAAAACTCTTTTCTTCAAATCCAAAATGACCATTCTATAAACCAAATGGCCATTCTTTTGTTTCACTAAATAAAACAGTATGAAGAAAACAGTATTACTTACAATTGTTCTGGCCTTTCTGGCATGGATGCCGGCTATGAGTCAGTCTGAATTTCACAATTTCACCGTCGAGACCCTTGAAGGAGAAACGTTCGACATGAGCAAACTTAAAGGGAAAAAGGTTTTGGTTGTAAACACGGCCAGCAAATGTGGCATGACGCCCCAATACGAAAAACTTCAGGCTCTTTACGAAGAATATGGCGATGATGACTTTGTGATCGTTGGTTTTCCGGCCAATAACTTTAAGAATCAGGAACCGGGATCTGCTGAAGATATTCGTGAATTTTGTAACGTGAATTATGGTGTGTCTTTCCCAATGATGGCTAAAATTAGTGTAAAAGGGGATGATCAGCACCCTCTTTATCAATGGTTGACGCAAAAGGACAAAAACGGGGTTAAGGACAGCGAGGTGCAATGGAACTTTCAGAAATACCTGATCAACCCCGACGGCACCCTGCATAAAGTGGTCCCCCCGAAAACAGAACCTGACGATCCGGAAATTGTGGATTGGATTGCCGAAAAATGATTTATCCGGAGACATAAAAACAACAGGATTTTTTTACTTTTACCATGCGCATATAATTGGGAGAAGACGCCTCAGAGCCGGTTGCTTTTCCCGATTATGGGCGCATTTCATATGATGGAACTGGTCACTGCCTCCTCCTTTAGTCGGGAGGTTCTCACCCTGAAAAAATCTGAACCGTTTTATGTCCCAGCTTAAGATATATCGTGCCTCAGCCGGATCAGGCAAAACTTTTACACTGACACGCGAATTTGTGCGGCTTCTTTTTCATGATCCATATGATTACCGCCACATTCTTGCCGTTACTTTCACCAACAAGGCCACAGCCGAAATGCGTCAGCGCATTCTTCGCAAACTTTTTGAGCTCGCTTCACCTCCCGAAGGGGAAATTCCAGATTACATGGAAGAACTCAAATCCGAAATGGCCTTTACTGACAGTCAGGTGCGCCAGCGGGCAGGACTGATCCTCCGCTTACTTCTTCATGATTTTTCCCGTTTTTCGGTCAACACCATCGACAGCTTTTTTCAGCAGATCATAAGAGCTTTTGCACGGGATGCGGGTCTGCAACTTGGTTTTCGCACAGAACTGGATCATCAGCAGATCATGACCCAGGCCATCGACCGGGTTGTTCTGGAAATGAACATGAAAGGACACGAAGCTCTGAAACGTTGGCTTCTGGATTTTGCCGGCGACAAAATTTCCGAAGGGAAAAGCTGGAACATCAATCGCGAGATCAGTTCATTTTCGGAGGAGATCTTTAAAGAATCCTATCAGTCTGTGGCAGGGGCGCTTTCAAAAAAGCTGGGAGACAGAGATTTTATGAAAGAATATCTTGCCCGGTTGCAACAGATCATTCAGAATTATGAGCAAAAATTAAAAGATCTCGGGGAAGAAGCCCTCTCGATCATTCAACACCGGCAGCTTGATATCGACAAAGACTTTAACGGCGGCAGCCGCAGCAAGGTTCAGGTATTTAAAAAGCTGGCAGAGGGGGAAAAATTCAAGGAAGAACAGATCTATGCCCTTCAGGGAAACCTGGATGCCTGGCAACGGAAAAACAACCCCTCCCATCTCAATGATGCCATTGAAGGAGCTTGTAATGGCGGACTGTTCCGTATTATTGATGATATTGTTAAACATTTTCGCGACCATAGCCGTGATTACAAAACCGCTAAGGCTATTGTTAAAAATTTTTACACGCTTGGAATCATCAATGATGTGAACCAGAAAATCCTGGAAGTTTCCAGAGAACAGAATATTTTTCTACTGGCCGGCACCAACCAGTTGCTGTCACGCATCATACGTGAAGATGAGGCGCCTTTTATTTACGAACGCACCGGGACACGCTATTCGCACTACATGATCGATGAATTCCAGGACACGTCTTCGCTTCAGTATGCCAACTTCAAACCACTGATTACCAACAGTCTGTCCGGAAATCAATTCGCCATGCTCGTGGGAGACGTCAAGCAGTCGATATACCGGTGGCGGAATTCCGACTGGACCCTTTTGGCCGAACAGGTAGAAAAAGACTTTGCCACATTCGGGACAGACGTCTCTACCCTTGACACCAACTGGCGAAGCAGTGCTCATGTTATTGCCTTCAATAACAGCTTTTTTAAAAATGCTTCTTCAGCCCTGCAGGCTCAACTTCTGCATAAATTACCGGAAGACCCGGATCGAAACTCACTTCCCGAAGGCTTTGAGCAAAAGATCATGGACGCCTACCGCGACGTTGTTCAGAAGACCGCTCCCGGTCAGCCGGATGAAAGCGGGCACGTGCATTTCAAATTTTTGGAAGGCGAAAACAAAGAGACATTCCGCGAAAAGGCCATCCAGGCTTCGGTCAGCCATATTGCCGGTCTTCTGGAAAATGGTTATTCCACTTCCGAAATTTGTGTGCTTGTCAGAAAAAAAGAAGAAGGCATCGCCATCACCAATGCCCTTCTTTCCGGAGAATATCACCCCAATGGCAAATCTCTCCCTGTTATCAGTAATGAAACCCTGAGACTGAACAGCTCACCGGCCGTTTTATTTATCATCAACCATCTGAAATTTATTCAGTCGCCCGACGATAAAGTTCTGGAAGCCTTCATTCGCCTTCACTGGGAACGCAACAAGCGTGAAGAGGAAAACCGGTTTGATGCCTCGGAGGTATTTCACAATACCAAAACGGAAAAGACCTGGGAAGAACATTTGGAATTTCTCAGCAACAAAAAACAGCTTCCCCTTTATGACCTGGCCGATGAACTGGTAAGATTGCTTCCATTCGAAATTCGTGAAGAGCAAGGACTTTATATCCAGGCCCTGCTCAATCATATCAATCACTTTTCGGCCCAGGAAGCCGCTGATCTTGAACTTTATCTCGAACAATGGGAAAATTCAGGACAGTTTGATACCGTGGTGGTCCCCGAACAGCAGGAGGCCATCAGGGTGATGACCATTCACAAAGCCAAAGGACTGGAGTTTGGAGCAGTGGTCATGCCTTTTTGCAACTGGGAACTTGACGCCGGCAAACAGCGAAATCTTCTTTGGTGCCGGCCGGCTTCTCCCCCATTCGATGCCCTTGATCTGGTACCGGTGAATTATGAAAAGTCGCTTCTCGACTCTCACTTTATGAAGGAGTATCTGGAAGAGCTTATGCATCAGTACATCGACAATCTTAACCTGCTTTATGTGGCTTTCACAAGGGCCGAAAAATCCCTGACAGGTTTTTGCCAGCGAAAGAAAAAGGAGCCTTCCGAACTGACTTCGGTTTCCGATCTTCTTTGGTTCCATTTCATAACAAACGGCCCTAAAGATCAGCTTCCCGGCGAATGGGATGAAGAAAGTGAAGAATACCACGACGGAAGTCTTGCCATAGAAAAGTCTGAACAACAAAATACCCGGCAGCCGACACCCCCTGACCGGGAGGCGGTTACATGCCCGCTTCCTCCCATGGAGACGCATGCTTTTCGCGAAAGGATCTCCATTCACATGGAAAGCGGAGAGTACTTTTCAGATAATGATGAAGAGAGTGGTACAACGTATGGAAAGGTCATGCACCGGCTGTTTGAGATGATCGAAACCCGTGATGACCTTGACGATGCTCTTAAAACACTCTGGTTTGAAGGAAAGATTGATGAAAAAGAGTGGTCGGACATTAAACCGTTGATGGAGCAATGGCTCAATCACCCCGATGTACAGCATTGGTTCAGTGGCACCTACCGGGTACTTACTGAGACGGCCATTCTGCACAAAGACATTCGCCGCCCCGACCGGGTGATGTTCGGAGACAGGGAAACCATTGTGGTAGACTACAAATTCGGGGAAAGCGATGCCTCAAAGCATCACAGCCAGATAAAAGATTACATGAACAAGATATCCCAAATGGGGCATCCAAACGTAAAAGGATTCATTTGGTATGTTCCTCAACAAACCGTGGTTCCCATTGGCGAAGATCCCGTTCAGGGCACCTTGTTCACATAATCAGTAAAAGAACTCATCAGAAAAGATCCTTCAGCTTCTCTTTGGCTTCATCCATCTTTTTCTTCACTTCAGGATCGTCTTTGAGTTTATCAAATGCCTTTTCAGCCTCTTCTTTGATGGTTTCTTTGGCCTGATTTTCAAAATCTTCGTCAAGATTGAACTTCAATTTGGGATCCTTTACGGTCCCCTGAACCAGAATATCAACCATGATCTCACGTGCAGAAGATGGAAGGTTAGCCCCGAGAAGGCCGGCTACAGCTCCGATCTCATCCTGTGAAACAGGCATTTTAATAACATAATCAAGGGTCTGATCAAGGCCCTGGACCCCTGATATGGTCAATTCTTTCCCGAATAAACTGGCATTAAAGGGTTCCACTATCACATTGCCGTTTTCGAGTGCAAAATTGATGGCAAGATCCCTGGCCCGGGTTGTCTTATATTTATCATCCTTCAACATGGTGGCAAGTGAATTCTGGACTTTAGATCCAGATATTTCCACACCCTGCGATTCGAGCAGTCCGCCTCCGTCAAGAGAGCTAAGTACAGGGCTCATCCCCTCACCTATCAATGTGTTGAAGTTCAGTTGAGTGGTCACTTTACCGGTCGCCTTTTTGGCTATGGGCATGAGCGAATCGACCATGCTGAAAGAATTGGCCGCCTGATTAATATCAATGGATTGAAGCCTCATATCAAAGTCCACAAAAGGTTTCAGAGTATCGGCCGTATTATATTCTCCGGAAACAACCATATTGCCATCAAGTGTATTTGAGCGAAGATCATTGAGAATGATTCTTCCATCCCTTATTCGCACAGCACCTCTGGTGTTGTTCATCACCAGCTTGTCATATAATAGACGGTCAATATCACTGCTCAGGGTGAAATCGAGGTTTTTGGGAACAATAACCAATTCCATGGCAGTTGTATCCTCTTCAATATCTGTGGTATCTTCTCCTGCGAGTTTCATCAGTTCGTTGGTATCCACCATCCGTGAACGGTGATCAAGCTTTCCCGTCAAAGTCCCGTCTTTCAAAGCATAGGAGAGATAATTTTCCATCCGTCCTTTCAGGTCAAAATCGCTGTTGCCCAAAGAGCTAGTGAACGTGCGCAGCTCCATAAATCGCGGAGTAACCTGCAGATCTGCTTTGCTGATAAGAAATCCTTCCTGAAGATCCGGGGTTTTAAAGTAAAAATCGGTCATGCCTATCGTCCCGTCAGCCTCGATATCTTCGTACAACTCCTTTTCCACCATTTCGTAATCCCCGTTTAATGTCAGATCGGTGGTAATCTCTCCCCTTAGGTCTACACTGTCCATGGGAACAGCTTCTGAAAGAGAAGCCAGGTTGATGGTGCCCTTCATTGATCCGCTATAGGTAGCGTTCGAGACCGGAGTTTCCACCCGCAAATCAGCATCAAAAGGATTGTTGTCCAGCTCAAAGTGAAATTTGCTTATATCAGTGACAGTTTGATCCATATCACCGCCGGGATTGTCAATGGTCATGTCGATCTGTATGTCATCGATGGATTTCGGCAGGTCGGGATACTGAATACGGCCATTGCTCACATTCAAAACCATGTTGAAGGCGGGCAAATGATCCGCATCCAGGTAATGTCCACGTGCAGAAGCCTCAAGTTTGAGGTTCCCATCGGTTTGAAGGTCTTCGAAATCTTTCATGTAGGTTTCGGGTACCATGGAAAGTAATGTCTTAAAATCAGTCTCTTTGGCCGAAAGAGCCAGATCGAGATCATATCCCTCTTCAGGTATTCCAACGGTACCGTCAAAACCAAGGGCCAGTTCATTGAACAACAATTCATTATCCCGAAACGTAAACACCAAATTTTCAAGGTCGGCTCCGACAATGGCATCCAGGGAAACACCGGCATCTTTTACATACTTGGTGCCACCAAAATCAAGATTAAATCGCTGAATGGATGTGTTCAGATCAAGATTGGTCGAAGCCTGGGACAGGTCTCCCTGCATTGTCAGATCCATGTCGTCGATATCGGTGGAAAAATCCATCGTTTGATCAGCAAATCCCAGGCTGGCATCTTTGATCTCAAACTGTGTGAGTTTAACAGAAAAATCTGATGCCGTTGAAGCAGTGTCTTCGTCCATCTCTTCTTCTTCCATGGGGACAATATCCCAGTTGGCCACAGAGTCGCGATTGACTTTCAACGATGCCTGTGGCTGGTCGATCATTACTGATTTGACCTCAATGCCTTCGCCTTTTATGGCACTCCAAAGATCAATGCTCGTAGCAAATGTCCCAACGTGCAGGAGCGTGTCACCTTCAAAAGGCTCTTCATTGATTACTGTGAGTCCGTCAAGTCCCATGGTCAGATCCGGGAAGTGACGGAACATGGATAGACTGAACTTATCAAAAGAGACGGTGGCTGTGATATTTTCATTGATTACACTGGTGACCTTTTGTTCAATTTTCCCCTTAAACAAAGAGGGAATCACTAATAATAGCAGTAATATGAGGGCAATAACCCCCAACAGAATTTGAAAAAATCGTTTCATGGCTCTATAATATTAAAATTTTTGAAGTTCGTAATAAAACTAAATGATCGGGAATGTAACATACCAAAAATGATCCCTTCAATATAAAGGTATTCTTTTGGAAAACGTGTCGTCAAATAATGACGGAAACAATTTTCGTCCCGAACGGTTCGCACTCAATACCGTTTCATCAAATTTACGAAAACAAAAGGAATATCTGACAGACAAAAAATTAAAATTGTTTAATACATGGTATTAATTCATCTTTAATCTAACAAAACATGTAAACGATTGAAAATATTTTACTTACATTTTTTGTTAGCTTTCAAGATATGCCGCAAAGAATAATGAAAATTTCTTATAGCCTTTAGTATCCAGCTTCTAACTTCTAACTTCCAGCCTCTAACTTCCAGCTTCCCCGCGGCTAGGTTACTCTCATCCTCCAGGAGTACCATTCGGCCAATATTGGTTGGTTAATTTTTTGTGTAATCATTAAAATCACTGATTTTCATTCAGAATGAAACGGGCAATATTAGTAGCATGGCTGTTGATCATTCTCAAAAGATTCAGCAACTCCATATGTACTTTGCTCGACTCCACCGACTTGCTGGAAGGGCGCAAAAGGCGCTTATAATGCTGCATTTCAAGATCAAAAGCCATCATGGCATATTTTCGGTACTTCCGTTTCATCTTCATCGCCTTTTCGGTTTGCCAGTCTTCCAGCAACTGCAGGGCTCTGTTAAGTTGCTTCAGACATCGCCCTTGATAGTCCCTGAGCTCTTTCTCCCCCTCTTTTGAAAAGTTTATATTTTTATCCAGCCATTTATCTCCCTGGCGGGCAATATTGACCGAAACAATATCAGCAATCTGTTCCAGTTCGTTGATAACGTGCATAAAACGATACATTTCATCTGACCAGTTATCGACGGATTGCTGTTCACTAAACCGGACGAGAAACCGGTTGATTTCCTCACGGTACAGGTCCACTCTTTTTTCATTCTCATTCAGCCGGTCAATAATCCCCGCGTCACGTTTCAAAAAAGGATCAAGAGAATGCTCCACCATCTCCACTACTATATTGCCCATGTCACGCACTTCTTTCTGAAGAAAGGGAAGAGCCAGGGCCGGTGATTGAAATAATTCGGGTGTCAGATATTTAAGATCAAAATCCTCCTTCTTTCGACCCGGCATCATTTTCTTCACCATGGTACCAATAATGCCCGTAACAGGCAAAAAGACCAGTGCCATAACCACATTGAATATGGTATGAGCATTGGCAAGAAACCGTCCTTCGGAAGCATTCCTTCCGGAGACCAAACCGGTTAAATGCTCCCAGGGGCCCAGGAGCCAAACCACCAGGAGAACTCCTGCCACACGAAAAAAAGTGTTGGCCACGGCCAGTTGCCGGCCCTGTAGGGATGAGTTGAGAGATGCCAGCAACGCCGTAACGGTTGTGCCGATATTGGTTCCCAATATTAGCGGTAAAGCATCGGTAATTGTTAACAAACCCGTGGATGTCAACGTCATTATAATGCCGATAAAGGCTGCACTGCTCTGGATCAGTGCTGTAAATAAAGTGCCGGCCAAAATACCCACCAATGGGTTTTGAAGATATCCAAGCCATTGTGTAAACACCCTTACATCCCGCAAAGGTGACATTCCCGAGGACATAAGCTCCATACCGTAAAACAGAACGCCGAGTCCCATAACAATCTGACCTGCATATGACCATTTTCGTTTCCCAAATGCTTTGAAGAAGAAACCAATACCTACAAGCATCAAGGCATAATTCCCTATTTTGAAAGCGATCAGCTGAGCGGTGAGGGTTGTTCCGATGCCCGTGCCCAACATTACTGCCAGGGTTTTAGAAAACGCCAGAAGGGCGGCATCCACAAATCCTACCAAAACTACAGAGGCAGCACTTGAGCTTTGAAACAAAAGTGTCAGCAAAACTCCAAAAAGAACGCCTCCGCTTTTTGTAGCAGTAAACTTTTCAAGCACATAACGGATATTTCTGCCGGCAATGTTTTTCATACCCGCACTCAGCTGATCCATCCCAAGAAGGAAAAGACCAAGGCCACCGATGAGTTGCATTATGATTTGAAAATGATCCATAAAAGGCTTGCGAAAAAAGATGTTTATTTTGAGACAAACAGTCCGCTAAACTTTTGCAAGTATCTACGTTTTTTCAGGGCAAGACTGATAAAAAGTAACTACGTGGGATTAGATCAACTTAAACAACATGTTGGTTAGTTTTGTGCGCTAAGCGCCTAAAATCAGAATTTTATGCTCTCAGGACGCAATGTATAAAAATGCAGGTTTCCAAGGTTATAAGATTCATATAAAATCGAACGATTAGTTGATGATACTCACAAGAAGCATTTTCCTATCAGACGGGGCAAATATAATTCATTTTTTACGGGCCGGCAGTGCAGCAGATAAGTGCAAAAGGATCCGCAACTCAAATTTTAAAAAGTCCCTCCCTCATCAACGCTCTACCACTTCAATCTTCACCTCAATGATCCCTTTTTCCAGGGGAGCCAGTTTTCTGAAGGCAGCTCTTGATAAATCAAGGATCCTGTCTTCAACAAAGGGGCCGCGGTCATTCACTTTAACAATAACCGAACTGTCGTTTTCAAGGTTGACCACTTTCAGTTTTGTGCCCAGGGGAAGTGTGCGATGTGCAGCGGTCAGGCTGTCGTGGTGAAAAATTGTCCCACTCGCGGTAGGCCTGCCTTGTAGCGAAAAGGCATAATATGAAGCTTTTCCCTGCTCTGTATAAGCCGGTTTTTCCCGGTCTTCATGCAAGACAATGACAAAGATGGCAATAAACACCAATATTAATGCGTGATGTCGGGATACTTTCATTAATGATAAACCAATGAGCCGGAAATTAGTTCTTTCAACCTGGCGGTCAATTCATCGGAAGAGAAATCTGCGGGCTCCAGAGGAGGCAAAACCTTATAGGAGACATGCGTTCCGAATTGCAGTGGGTATTTCCCATAATTCATCAGACGGTTGTGACCGTCGATCACAAAAGGAACCACTAAAGCCGAGGGTGCAGCCCGTAACAAAGTTTCCAATCCGGCCGACATAAAAGCCCCGACCTTTCCTGTTCGACTCCGCGTGCCTTCAGGAAAGATGCAGACTGCGTAATTGTTGTTTTCAATAAGTTTGCCGAGCTTGAATATTTCCCTGATGGACTGAGAACCATTCTTCCTGTCGATCAATGCCGACTTACCATGCCTCAAGTTATAGGCAATACTAAAAGTGTTTTGTGCCAACTCCTTCTTAGCAATGAACTTGGGATGATGTTGACGGAAAGCCCATCCTACGGCGGGAATATCGTACATACTTTGATGATTCGAGACAATGATCAAGGGCCGGTCTTCAGGCATGTTTTCAAAGCCTGAAAACACCATTCGTGTTCCCATGATATGAAGTCCTTTTATCAACATCAGGTTAAGTAAATCGACAGATCTTCGGCGGAGATGTTCCCCATAAAGTCGTCTGGCCAATACCTGCACCGGATAAAATAACACGATCATGAAGAGCATGTAAAAATGGAACAGGGGCGTTAAAATATGTCGGGATATTTGATTCATAAACTAGTATGCATTAAAAACAAAACGGGTTGCTGTTGTCTCCGGGAAATACCGGCTAATCCAACTTTGTCACCACTTTGGCGTAAAGGTCATAATCTTCCGCACCGGTAATGACAACTTCGTAAAATCGTCCTATTTCCGGTTGGTCATCAAGACTTATCAAAACTTCAGGATCTACTTCGGGCGAATCATACTCAGAACGGGCCACAAAGAATTCGTCTTCTTTCCGGTCGATGATCACCTTCATTCTCTGACCAATCTTTTGGTCATTAAGCTCCCTGCTGATGCCGTTCTGGAGTTCCATTATACGGTTGGCCCTCTCCTGCTTGATTCCGGCAGGAACATCATCCTGGTAGTTTTTCCAGGCATAGGTGTCTTCTTCGTGCGAATAAGGAAACACGCCGAGTCTTTCAAATCTCGCAGTCTCTACAAATTCAAGCATTTCTTCAAAATCGGCCTCAGTCTCTCCGGGGTGACCAGTGATCATGGTTGTTCGCAAATGTATGCCGGGAACTTTTTCGCGCATTTGCCTGACCAGTTCGACACTCTCCTCTCTGCTCACTCCCCGCCTCATGGCTTTCAGCATCCTGTCCGATATATGCTGAAGAGCGATATCCATATAACCACAAACTTTGTGATTACGTGCCATGACATCTAAAACGTCCATTGGAAAACCGTCCGGATAAGCATAATGCAGCCGTATCCACTCAATTCCTTCTATCTCCGATAGTTTTTCCACCAAAGGAGCAAGCATTGGTTTTTTATACAGATCGTGACCATACCAGGAAAGATCCTGGGCAATCACCTGCAGTTCTTTGACACCCTGGCCGGCCAACTTTCGTGCTTCTTCCAAAAGAGCATCCATCGGACGTGAAACGTGCTTTCCCGTGATTATGGGAATGGCACAATACGAGCAACCGCGGTTACAGCCCTCCGAGATTTTCAGATAAGCATAGTGACCGGGAGTGGTAAGGGATCTTTCGTTGATCAGGTCAGGACGGTATTGGTTTCCCAGATCTGTGATCACCCCATTCCAGTCGAATTTGCCATAGAATTTGTCAACCTCGGGCAGTTCTCCACCCATCTGATCGAGATATCGTTCCGAAAGACACCCCATGACAAACAATTTTTTTACACGCCCCTCCTTTTTGGCCCGCACAAAGTCAAGGATGGTATCAATACTTTCTTCTTTGGCATCCCCGATAAATCCGCAGGTATTGATCACAACAATCTCACCCCGCGGATTGGCGGAGTCATGTTCCACTTCAAAACCAGAAGCCTCGAATTGCCGGATCAACCGTTCTGAGTCGATCAGGTTTTTGGAACAACCCATTGTTATGACATCTACTTGCTTCATGTAGTTGAAAAATTGATGATATGGTAAAGTTTAAAAAGGGAACTTAGTTAATACCCAAATAATGAATCTACAAAGGCTTCACGATTAAAAATTTGCAGGTCGTCAACTCCTTCACCGATGCCGATGTATTTCACAGGCACTTTCAACTGATCAGAGACGCCAATGACAACTCCTCCTTTGGCCGTTCCATCGAGTTTTGTGATGGCCATAGCCGTAATTTCGGTGGCTTTGGTAAACTGTTTGGCTTGTTCGAAAGCGTTCTGACCGGTAGAACCATCAAGGATAAGGAGTATTTCGTGCGGGGCATCGGGAACGAGTTTCTTCATGACCGTTTTGACTTTGGTCAGCTCATTCATCAGATTTACTTTGTTATGCAAACGGCCGGCAGTATCGACGATCACCACATCGGCATCCTTCGACTTGGCTGATGCAAGTGCATCGTAGGCCACAGAGGCCGGATCGGAACCCATTTTTTGTTTGATCAGGGGGACATCCACCCGCTGGGCCCAAATCTCAAGTTGTTCAATAGCAGCTGCCCTGAAAGTATCGGCGGCTCCCAGAACCACACTTTTTCCGGCAGATTTGAATTTATGGGCCAGTTTTCCGATGGTGGTGGTTTTCCCCACACCATTGACCCCGACAACCATGATCACATACGGCTTTTTATCCGGGGGAAGCTCGAAATCACCCACTTCGTTGTATTCATTTTCGGCCAGCAATGATGCAATCTCTTCCCGCAGGATGACATTTAACTCGCTGGTATCAATATATCGATCACGGGCTACCCGATGCTCAACACGTTCAATAATACGTAAAGTTGTATCCACACCGACATCCGAACTGATAAGGATCTCTTCCAGGCTGTCGAGTACATCATCATCAACTTTGCTTTTACCCACAACAGCGCGGGTCATTTTTTTGAAAACGTTTTCCTTTGTTTTGGCCAGTCCTTTTTCCAGATTCTCTTTTTTGGCCTTGTTAAATCCACCGAATATTCCCATGATAATTGATTATACATATTTTGCTGAAAGGCTCTCTTTTTCTTTGCTTCCGGGCACAAAAAACCGACTATCCTCTGCCGCTCAAACCATTATATTGAATACGGAAAATAATTTCAAAAAAAGACGCACTATATTTTCCTTCCCTTCAGGGTTGAATTTTAAAATGCAAAGATAATCAAACCTTTTCGATTTTTGTACCCCATCAATGCTTTGAAAGAGTTGTCGGGAGGGCGTATAACGGAGAACCACAAAGTGATAGAATATCCCGGTGACAATCAAAATTTTATCCCAGAATGGAAATCAACACACCCGCGGCAACGGCCGAACCGATGACTCCGGATATATTGGACGCCATGCAATACTGAAGCAAATGATTGCTGCTGTCGTACCGCAGCCCTACTTCACTGGCCACACGGGATGCCATTGGCACCGCACTCAGCCCGGTTGCTCCGATCAGCGGATTGATCTTCTTTTTGGAAAGCAGATTGTAGGTTTTAACAGCCAGAATACCACCACTGATGGAAAGGGCGAAAGCAAGAAAGCCTCCCACTATGATACCCAGTGTCTTTAGATCAAGAAACACATCCGCTGTCATGGTAGCTCCTACAGCAAGGCCCAGGAAAATGGTGGCTGTATTCATGATGGGGCCGGTGGCAGCATCCGACAATCGCTGGGTAATGCTCCCGATCTCCTTGATCAGGTTTCCAAACAGCAACATTCCCAGCAAGGGAACAGAAGAAGGCACCAATATGGCGACAACGACGCCGAGAACAACCGGAAAAATGATCTTAACCGCTCTTATGTTCTTAATGGTGTATTTCGGCGGATACAGCTTGTCCTGCTGTTTCATATTGATTCGAAAGTCTTTTTTGCTCATCAGCCGGTTGGCCACCAGAGGAACAATTACCGGCACAAGGGCCATATATGAATAGGCGGCAATGGCGATGGGCCCAAGCAAGTGAGGTGCCAGAAAGATGGTCGTATAAATGGCGGTAGGACCGTCAGCTCCCCCAATTATCCCCAGTGAACCGGCTTCTTTGGGTGTAAACCCCAGGGCAATGGCACCGAAAAAGACCCCGAATATGCCGATCTGGGCGGCAGCCCCAAAAAAAGCCAACCGCAGATTTCGAAGCATGGGACCAAAATCGGTCAGCGCTCCCACGCCCATGAAAATGATGGGGGGCAGAAATCCGGTCTTGATCAGGGAATAGTAGATGTAATTCATAATCCCGTATTCGCTGGCTATTTCGAACAGATTCATATATCTGTGTTCCGGAAGTTCAATCATTCCGGCCGGAACAATGCCCATACCTGAACCGGGCAAATTGGCCAGGATAATCCCAAAACCGATGGGAACCAGCAACAACGGTTCATACTTTTTTACAATACCGAGATAAAGCAAAACGGCACCGATCAAAATCATTAACAAGACACCGGGATTTTCAATTATTTGTCCCAATGCCGTCATTTCATATAATTGATTGAGTACTTCCATTTAATTTCTATGGTTGTCGGGGATGGTGAATAAAATTTATTGGCTTGGCATAAAATGAAAACGGCAACATAACCTCCAGCATTCAACAACTCACAACATCTCTCTCATCACAACGAACCAAAAAGCTGGGGCAAATCTTTTTTATCGGGAGTATTAGCAATTGTTCATCCCAGCAAGACCAGTTCATCGTCCTCTTCCACATCACTGCCGTTTTCCTTGAGGATCTTCCTGACCACACCACTTTTTTCAAAACGCACGGCGTTGTATGTTTTCATGGCTTCTACATAGCCCAGGACATCCCCTTCTTTCACTTTATCTCCCACTTTGAGAGGCTTCTCCCCGGAGTCCTTGGTGAAGTAGAATTTTCCCTCCAGAGGAGAAGTGATAACCTGTCCGTTGGAAGGTGTGACATCCGTTTGCTTTTGACTTACGTTCGCCGGAGAAGAAACATCTTGTTCATTCCCGTCATAAGAAACAAAGACTTCAAAATCCTCCCCGTCCACATTGATATGCATTTTGGAGGGTTTGCACTCCCCACTTTCAGTGGGCAAAGGAGTATCGGGTGTAGCCTTTTGAGAAGCTCGTTTTTCGGCTAGATCAGCCTCAAAATCTTCTTTGGCCTTTCCGGATTTGTAATTGCGATATTGTTCTGGATGCATGGCCAACTCAAGCAATTCTTCGTCATCTTCACCGTAATCCCAACCATTTTTGTCCATTTCCTCACGAAAACCATCCAAAGCATCGGGATAGGGATCCTGCGGATGACCGGTGAAGAATTCCCTGCCTTCTTTTTTAGCCATGTCAATGATTTCAGGAGCAAGTTTACCAGGCACCTGCCCACTTTTGCCCAGAATCATATCCCAGATATTGTCGGCTATCATACTCCAGCGTTTCCCGCCTTTTTCTATTTGGATGACATTCATTAGCGCCAGATTTTTAACATACTGGCTAAAAGGTGTGACCAGCGGCGGGTAGCCGAGTTTGGGCCAGATGTACTCCACCTCCTCAAAAAGCTTTATGAGGAGTTCATCCTGGGAGAGTTCCGGTTTGTGGTGTTTGTTTTTCCATTTGTTAATGCTGGCCAGATTTTGTTCCAGATCCGCCATCAGGCTACCCATCATACCACCCGGGAGACCGGGAGCAATGAGCAGTGAATTCATCAACCGGTTTTTGGGGTTGATGTAATACCCCAGAAAATCATCAATGAATTCCTGTGTCATTTTACGGACCTTCATATAGGCCTTCATATCAATGTCCGGCACATCAAATCCGTCGTCTTTTAACATGGCCTGAACGGTGAGCAGATCAGGATGCCCTGTCCCCCAGGACAGGGGTTCCATGGCCACATCCACATAGTCAACGCCGGCACGGGCCACTTCAAGAATCGTCGCCACTGAAAAACCCGGTCCTGAATGACCGTGATATTCTATGGGTATGTCTTTATGTTTCTTCCGAATGCCTCTAACGATCTTCCCAAGCCAGGCAGGCCGGGCAATACCGGCCATGTCTTTGAGACATATCTCGTCGGCATCTGCCTTGATCAACTGATCGGCCAGATCGACATAATAATCAACGGTATGAACTTCAGAATAAGTCAAGCTCATGGCTGCCTGCGATATCATACCACCTTCTTTGGCATATTTAATGGAATCTATAATGTTTCTTGGATCATTCAGTCCGTCAAATGAACGGGCAATATCGGTGCCCTGGCTCTTCTTAACTTTAAACATCAATTTACGAACATCAGCAGGTACGGGCGACATGCGGATTCCGTTGAGAGCCCTCTCAAGCATGTGGGTTTGAATACCGGCATCGTTAAAAGGTTGGGTCCATGCCCTGACCGCCTCGTTGGGATTTTCTCCAAAGAGAAGATTGATCTGTTCAAACCCGCCTCCGTTGGTCTCGATGCGGTCGAAGCACCCCATTTCAACAATGGCGGGAGCAATCTTTTCTAACTGATCGCGACGCGGCACATATTTCCCTGATGACTGCCACATGTCCCTGTATAAAAGTGAAAATCCTATTTTTTTTGCCATGGTGTTATTCTGATTACATTTGATTATTTCCGGTGTATTTCAACGACATTTCCTTTCCCGCCGGTAACACGTTTTACAGCAGCAACAATGGCTGCCATTTTGGAAGCCTCACTTTTTTTGTCTGGCTTTGCCCCTGATAATTGGGGCGGTTCGGGAAAATACCGGTTTACAAAGGCTATTACCGCATTCCCTATGAGAACCACCAACAGTAAAACCGTGAAAACTGTGATCATTCCTACTCCCAGCAGGATCCATGCCTGGTTAAAACTTTCAGCCATATGACAATTTCGTTTTTGCCCGAGAATTATTTTATTTTAATGTATGTATCTTTAGTCAATAGTCCGTTAAGCTTTTGCAAGTATTTGTTATTCAGTTGTTTAATATTTTAAAGTTGTTTGTATTAAAATACTTGTTATCAACAATATATGAATAATCTTAAATCTTAGATCTAAAAATCTAACGATCTATTGTTTAGTGCCATTTGCTGTGTTTTGCGTTGCTGAGGCTGCGCGAAAGCGATGCCTTCCAAATGGAACTTTCTGAACAGACACATAACCAGAAAAAAACTTTGCTTAGTTTATGGACAAACTTTAAATATGACACAATGTTAATGCATTTTTAAAAATTTTCTGAACGCAACACCCCGTAACCCTCTTAATTTCTGTAAAAAAGAGATTTCAATAAACTAATTTTCTGGAGCATACAATTTATTCCAAATTCCAATAATCTTTAAGGCAAATTTTCTCTAATTTTTTACAACAGCCCTGGAGGTTTCAAAAGGATGAGCATTTAAAACACATGTATCCAGCGAACATATAACAATTCAAAGAGCAGGTTTGTTGGGAAAAATCTTTCTAATTTCATATCCAATCGCAAAGGCCTCATTGTTGTTAATATTTTTAAAACCAAAAGTTTCTTATGCATTAAGTAAAGCCATTGCACCCTCTGAACCCCGGTCAAAAAAATTCACCCCGCCTGGTTACCAAAAATCACTGATATTTTCAAAACGGACTTATCTTATCTTTGCAGCAAGAACAAAATTCATGGAACATATAAAGTTAAAAGAGCTGTACGAAGTTTTCAGGGTTGAATCGGGGGTGGCACTTTTCCTGGAAGATCATCTGGAAAGATTGTTCAGAGGCGCCCGAAAAGCCGGGATTATCATCAATATGGATTTTTTTGAGGCGATGGAATATGTGGACCTTTTTCTTGCCTCTTCAGGGATAGCCAATGGAAACGTTCGATTGTCCTTTTATTTTGAAAACGGACAACGGAAGAGCATCTCTTATGAGGCCAGGTTCATTCCTCACCAATATCCACCGGCTGATTGGTATCGCAAGGGTGTAGCCTGTATGCTCATGTATTCTGAACGGATCAACCCCGAAACAAAAATTGCCAATCCGGAACTGAGAAACCGGGCCAACGAACTTATCTCACAGGAGAATGTGTTCGAAGCCCTGCTGGTCAATCGGGATGGGGAGATCACTGAAGGCAGCCGAAGCAACGTATTTTTCATTCATGATGATGCGCTCATCACAGCGCCCGACAAAAAAGTGCTTCCCGGCGTGGTCCAAAAAAAAACGATTTTTCTTGCCGAAAAAATGAAAATCCCGGTTGAATATAGATCTATAAAGGCTTCCCGGGATCTGGAAAATATGGATGCTTGTTTCATAACAGGAACTTCACCCCGTATTTTGCCTGTAAACCGGGTGGAAAATATTAAATTGCAAGCCTCACATCCATTAACCGAAGCTTTAATGGGCGATTTTAATGAAATGATACAAACATATATTACGGATCACAAAAAATAATGAAAACCATGGAACCAACCAGAGAAGATGCTTTAAAACTGTTTAAACAATACAATGAAAGCGATAGTCTTTTTAAACATGCTTTGGCAGTGGAAAGTGTCCTCAGACACTTCGCCTCAAAATATGGTGAAGACCCCGAAAAATGGGGCATCATCGGTCTGATCCACGATCTGGATTACGAGAAATATCCCGATCAGCATTGCAACATGACCCGTAAAATCATGGAAGAAGAAGGATGGCCTGAAACTTACATAAGAGCAGTTGTCAGCCACGGATGGGGCATTTGCAGTGACGTGAAGCCTGAGCATATCATGGAAAAAGTGCTTTATGCCACGGACGAGCTTACCGGCCTGGTGGTTACTTCCGTTTTGGTAAGACCCGACAAGAACATCCATGAGCTAAAAGTAAAATCTGTGATGAAAAAATGGAAAGACAAACGCTTTGCGGCCGGTGTGGATCGCAGCATAATCCAGAACGGTGCCGAGATGCTCGGCATTGAACTTCGCGATTTGATTGCCGAAACCATTACCGCCATGCAGCAAATAGCTCCCGAACTAGGATTGGACGGACAGGGCCAGTAATGGCATCTGAGTATTTAAGAAATTAACGGCGAAATTCTCTAACAGCCTCGTACATAGCCAAAACGTTTTCAACCGGTGTTTCAACTTTAAGTTTGTGAGAAGGCCCCAGAATAAATCCTCCGCCGGGAGCCATGATGCTCAGAAGCTCCCGGACCCCTTCTTTTACCCTGTGGGGGGTTCCTTTTCGCAGGAGAAGATCTTCGTCAAGGCCCCCCGAGAAAGTGATCATCGGACCAAAATCTTTTTTCAGACCATCGGCTGACATGCCGACAGCCCGGGTTTGTACAGGATCCAAAACATCTGCACCCAATGAAATGAACGAAGGAACAAGTTTGCGAACGGAACCACAACTGTGCATATAGACCCTCACCCCCAGTTTTCGGGGCAATTCAACAAACTTTTCAATGGCCGGCCGGCAATAATTATTCCAGGTATCATTGCTGATGATGAGACCATTTTCAGCTCCGAAATCATCCGCAATTCTTATAAAATCAACCTTATTGCCTGTGACTGAGAAGAATTTTTCAATAAAATCCACATAAAACTCTGTGACTTTATTCACCAAAACCCTGAAAAAACGTGGATTATACATCATCACTTCCAGAAACGCATCACGCCCCACCAAACGCTGAATAATACGAAAAAGCCCTGGAGAGGAAAACCCCGGGGCTGTCATAATCGCATAATTTTGATATTTGTCACACTGTTCGGCCAATGAATTAAAATCAAACATGTCCGTTGTAGGCCAGGGATAATCTTCGAGAGAAGAAATATCATCAAAACCCTGAAGAGGAAATTTAACAGCTTCCCAGTAACGAAGATCGCCATGCCCGGCCAATTGATATTCAACCCCCCAGATGTCCTTTTTCCACCCCTTGTTGTAATCGATCAGCGATGGTCCAATGTATGCAGGTTCCACCCACCGGAAATCAATATCAAGTTGTTCAAGAAGCTGATCTCTACCGGTAAGCCCCAGTTGTGAGATCATCTTTTCTGTAAACTCCGGAACAGCCCAGTAAAAAACGGGGACGCGATCGGGCTCTTCATGGTCCAAAGCTTTGAACACTCTTTCCTTGTGGTCCATAAATGATAACTTTTGGTGCGGATCATTTATTGGTTAATCACTTCTCACAAACAGTCATTCCGAATAATCTGACCAACAAACAGGGAAAAAGACCTTCCTGTCGGTCTGAAAAACGGCCGGATTTTGATGTTTTTTGCTTCAAAATCTATTGCAAGGTAAATAAAAAACACAGAATGCTTTAAAACTTGGGAAAATAATGTTTCCTGATCCTGCTGAATTGATACCCAAACCCCATTGTTGGCGACTCTGGTTGAATTTTCAATTCACCGGTTTCATTAAAAATCTGTAAGTATATTCCGATTCCGACAACCGATACTGGTCATGAGGCTTTGCTCCCCAGCTGTTATCACCGCCAATACCCATTTGCATCAGATCAATGTCAACCGAAGTAAGGTCACGTGGTTTTACATCCGTCGTGTGTCGTTGTTTGCCGGGGACCTCAAGCTTTTGTCCTTCCTTGTCAAAGGGAGATTCAAAATCTTCCGTCAGGTTATGATGTGCCGAGACTTCAAGCATTTGTTCACCTTCAAATCTCAGCCCCTCACCTTCACTATTGATGATGGTCAACCAGCGCACATCAGTTTTATTCCCATTTTCCTGAGGACGCAGGTAAGCCAAATACTGATCGGCCACACTGCCGGAATAAACATCAACAAAAGCACTGGTCTTACGGTCCTGATATGATTCCTGCGGACCCCGCCCATGCCAGCTCATCTGATCATATTCGCGGGGCATTACAAGCGTCATA
>JAWOCV010000014.1:0-4142 GCA_046483585.1 Marinilabilia sp. | reverse complement strand
CGATATCGGATCATTTTTCTTTATCGTAGCTGGAAGTTGACTCCATTGCCCTGAATTTGCTGCCGGTGCTGGAGGATCCTTCAGATGGGTACCTGAGATTCAATCGAATGGGCACGTTCAAAGGTAGGCTTGTTCTGGTATACCCTGGTTACCCATTGGCCGGTCGGTTCGGGATGAAGGGCATTTCACGTATCCTTGCCAGTTTTATAGGGGTACCGGGCACTCTTGCCTTAATAACCAATTTTTTTATTACCTTGCCGTATAATTTTGACGTTATAACAGCAATATAAAACGATTTCAGGAAACAGACACTACAAGTTTGCACCTGATCATTTATCAAAGGGTTTACTATGCCACAATCCGGTAATATGTTTCCAGTCGTTGGTATCGGTGCGTCTGCCGGTGGGTTGGAAGCTTTTGAACAGTTTTTTAAACATGTTCCCGAAGACAGTGGTATGGCATATGTGGTTATTCAACACCTTGATCCGAACCATAAAGGGATGCTCCCTGAGTTGCTTCAGCGGGGTTCAAAACTGGAGGTGCTTCAGGCTAAGAACCGTATGAAGGTGAAACCAAACCATGTATATGTAATCCCTCCCAATAAAAGCATGTCTATTGTTAATGGTTCACTTATGTTGTTTCCACCCCGGGAATCAAGGGGGTTGCGTCTTCCGATAGATTTTTTCTTTCAATCGCTTGCAAAAGATCGGGAAGCGTTAGGTGTTGGAATTGTTCTTTCCGGAATGGGATCCGATGGCATCATCGGGATGCAGGCCATTAAAGAAAATAACGGCATAGCTATGGCACAGGAACCTTCCTCTGCAAAATTTAACAGTATGCCCCGGCATGCCGTAGATTTTGTCAGTCTTGATGCTGTGGCCACTCCTGATGAATTGCCCGGAAAGCTTTTAGAGATTTTTAGTAATGTTTCCCCGGTACCGGAGCCTTCTGCTGCGAAGAAAACTGAAATGAGTGCCCTTGAAGAGATTATATATATACTGATAACACAGACCGGCAATGACTTTTCCCTTTATAAAAAAAATACGATGTATCGCCGCATTGAAAGGCGAATGGATGTTCATAAAATCGATAAGATAGCATCCTATGTGCAGCTTTTGAAGGATAACCCAAAAGAAGTGGATATTCTATACAAAGAATTGCTGATCGGGGTAACCAGTTTTTTTCGCAACACAATTGTTTGGGAGGAACTGGAAAGTTCCATTTTCCCCGGAGTATTGGGCAACCTCCCTGACGGAACTGCTTTAAGAGCCTGGGTGCCCGGGTGCTCGACGGGCGAAGAAGCGTATTCGCTGGCCATTGTCTTTTCAGAAGCACTGAGAAAAATGGAACCCCTGAAGAATATTTCATTGCAGATATTTGCCACAGACCTTGATAGTGATGCCATTGAGGCGGCCAGAAAAGGTTTTTTCCGGGAGGAGATCACTGCTGATGTTGCACCGGAGTATTTGAGTCGTTATTTTGTCAAGACAGGAGATGGGTACATGGTCATACCAGCTATCAGGGAGATGGTCGTTTTTGCGCAACATAATCTGATTATGCATCCGCCTTTTATCAACATTGATTGTATTTCGTGTCGCAACTTGCTGATATATTTAGATGCCAAGATGCAAAAGAAAATCACGCGGTTGTTTTTTTATTCATTGAATGCAGATGGTTTGCTGATACTGGGTAATTCTGAATCTACAGGCACACTCAATCATTTTTTTAAGCCCCTGAATAACAAACTGAAAATTTATAAACGCGTTGCGGAAGATACAAAAGTTGATTTGCTGAATCTTCCTTCTGTATTTTCAAGGAAAAATAACACTACTGCAGAAGAACCAACCAGAAATACGCCTGCCATGAATATTCAATCGCTTGCCGATCGGCTTTTGCTTCAGCATTTCTCACCTGCCGGTGTGCTTACCAATGATAGCGGGGACATATTATACATTAACGGCCGAACGGGAAAATACCTTGAGCCGGCATCAGGAAAAGCAAATATGAATATTTTTGCCATGTTGCGTGAAGGGTTACGGCAGGAATTTTCCTATGCCTTTCTGAAAGCCATGAAGGAAAAAAGCACTGTTGTTCTACGCAATCAACAGACCGGGAAAAGCAAGGACGATATTTCGGTTGATCTCACAATTCAATATATAGACAAGCCGGAACCGTTGAAAGGAAATGTGATGGTTATTTTTACTGACCCTCTGAAAAAAAAGGAAACAACCCAGCCTGCAAAAAAAACAAAAGGTTCCGGTGAAACCAAGAGTGAGAGGGAGGCTGAGTTGGAAAAGAAGTTGCGGTATTCGGAAGAAGAAATGCAGAGTACCATGGAAGAAATGCAAACTACCCAGGAAGAACTGAAAACAACCAATGAAGAATTGCAGTCCTCCAATGAAGAATTACAGTCGGCAAACGAAGAACTCACCAGTTCAAGAGAAGAGATGCAAAGCCTGAACGAGGAACTTCAAACATTAAATGCAGAACTTCAGACCAAAGTCGATGAATATTCACGGGTAGAAAATGACATGAAAAACCTGCTGGACAGCACAGATATTGCTACCTTGTTTCTTGATAAAGAACTGAATATTCGTCGTTTCACAAACAAAGCTACCAACATATTTAAATTTATTAAGAGCGATGTTGGCCGGCCATTTACCGATCAGGTTTCTGACCTGGATTATCCCGATATGGTGGACGATGCAAATAAAGTTTTGCGAAATCTCGTATTTATACAAAAACAAGTACCAGGTAAAGATGGACGCTGGTTTTCTGTCCGGATAATGCCCTATCGCACCACTGATGACAGGATGGAAGGCCTGGTTATTACGTTTATTGATATCACCGAACTAAAAAAAGCCGAAGAGAAACTAAAATCACTAAGCCATGAATAGCGAAGAATTTGATTTCAATGAGTCACGGATGCTCCGCAAGAAAGCCGAAGCAATTCTGAAAGAGAAGAAGGGGAAAGTCGAACAGAAAGACCTCGAGTCAGACGTAAAAAAACTCTTGCATGAGTTGCAGGTGCATCAGATAGAACTTGAAATGCAGAATGAAGAGTTGCAACAGGCTTATTCAGAAGCACAAGAGGCACTGAAAAAATATACCTTGCTGTATGATTTTGCGCCAATGGGTTATTTAACAATCAGTGGTGACGGAACAATACTAGATCTGAATTTTTCCGCGGCTGAAATGATTGGGGAGAAACGAGGCAGACTGATAAATACCAACTTAAAGCTATTTATTGCAGATGACTCAAAATCCGAATTTAATGCATTTATTGATAAGGTTTTCGCCAACAAATTAAAACAATCTAGTGTGGTTGTTCTTGACAATGGCGACAATGATTCGATCCGGGCGTATATGGAAGGTATTTGCATTGAGGAAGACAATCAATGTATTTTGTCCTTCCTGGATATTTCGAAATTTAAAAGATAGTTATCAGGTTTTTTAGTCGATCAGAGGCGTGCTATAGGATAGTTGTTCAAGACCCCTCCGGCGAGGTGGAGGGGTAGTCAGCGCCAGCCATTTCTGCGGTTTTTTGGGGATTGGACAGGAGATTCGATCCTTCGAAAACCTTTACTTATTTCGTCTTTTTGGCTGTTGATTTTGATGGTTTTCTGCCTGTTTTGTTGATTGAAAACGTTGTACCAACATCGTTTTGTACGATCAGTGAACCGGGCATATGTGGCCAAGCCCTTGTCGACGAGGAAACCATTGTCTTTGGCAATTTCCCTGATTTCATGCATCATATTGGTCGTCATCAGGGGAACTGGACCCTGGATCACCTGGAAAACGGTCATGCTGGATCCGGACAAACTGTTGCCTGATAACCCGGTGATTGAAAACATCCCGGGTGGCGAACAGGAACAGCAGCAGGAACAGCAGGGCCAGCAGCAGGAACAGCAGCAACAATAGCAGCAACAATAGCAGCAACAATAGCAGCAGGGTCAGCGCTAGCTTAAGGATCGGGTGTCAGTGGCAGGGGGCAATAGTTACTGATCGGCTTTCCCGGGAATTCACACAATCAATTCCTGAACAAGCCCGGTTTCAGGATGCCGTAGTCATCAAAAGCCCTGCGTGAGGAGAAGTAGATGGAGAGCCCCACGCTGATGGTCAGGGAGGCAAAGATGGCCAGT
>JAWOCV010000115.1:0-3578 GCA_046483585.1 Marinilabilia sp. | reverse complement strand
ATGGGTGTATGGGAATGGTGGAGAATTTGTGGCGCAAAGCAGCTTCAATGCTGAAGGATATGACCTTGAGATCAAGCCTTCAAAAATGGTGTTTCATGACGGGCATATTTATGCGCTGATCGTTAAAAACGCCGCACAAGGTGTGCCACTCCGGGTGGTGCGGTTTCATTTGGAATAAGGTTGATGAATGATGTTCTTGCCAAAGGGCCTGGTCATTATTTTAATATTTGGGCAATTTTTTCTTCTACAATTGGCATACGTTCTTCAAGCATTAAAGGATGGATATGCGACATCAGTAATTCATTCAACAATCCTTTGTTTATTATCTCCTTCAGTTGTTGCTTCACATAACCACGAATTCGCATGTCGTCTTTTTCAATCTCTTCAACAATGTGGATGCGATTGTCTAAAACGTAGACGATATCCTCTATATCGTGGCTGGTACGGTAATCAACCCCTCGATTGGTATAGGCCTCAAATTTGGTAGCCAAATAACAAGGTGCCGAAAGTATTCGTATTTCCTGATCCTTTGCTTGGGCGGCCCATAAATTATCAAAGCCTATTTTATACCATTTATTGGACGGCCCCAATGGACCATCTTCCATAGCCATGATGTCCACCGGAATGTCCTTGTATTTGTAGCTGCAAATGGCATGGCCAAACGGATTAGGGTGAAAGCCCAAATGAGCTAATTTCTCCTGCACCTCCTGCCAATGGGTTAGGTTGACAATGTTCAAGGTCATATCAATATCTTGTGTAGGGCGGATTTCATCTGCCGCGGGATCATCAACGTATAAACTAACTACCGCCCCGCCTACAAAAACCATTTGGTCTTTGAGTTCCCGAAGTGCTTCTGCTACTTCTGCCACTACCGCGATATTGATGGTTCTATTCTTCAAGTCCGAAACGTTTTATTAATTCGGCTAATGCAATTTCTCTTTCTCTTGTTCTGCCTACACGTAAGGCATCTGCCAGGGCCAATAATTCATGAAGTTTTTTATCTCGAAGTGCTGCCTCGGGTACGGAGGCGTACAGAGGTACTATACTTTGCCCTCTTACAGTGCCTTTTCCATAGGGCCAGACATAGTTTTCTGTGCTTTGAATTTGTTCTTTCAAGGGACTGGCAGCATGTGCGGTAGGCACCCCCCTTACTAAAGGTCCAGGTTTTTGTGGAAACACATAACGCAGCCCGTAATGTAAAAACTCCAGCAGTGCTCGTTTCATCACAGTTTTTCCTTTGGGGTCTAACAATCCAGCGTATTTTGAACGATTGATTGATTTGCTTACTTCAGATTGACTGATACCTAAAGATGCAGCCAATGGTTTTTGAAACCACGGTTCCTTGCCATAGGCAATAATCTTGAGTAAGATGACAATATCGTGCGGACTCATGATTTGTTGCTTTTGCTGCATAAGTATTCCATATTCGAATATGCGATATTACAAATTAATATTCTTTTATGCAACAGAAAAACAAAAAATATTCCGTATTCCGATATGGAATATCAGTGATTCTCAGATGAGGATGCTTTGTTGTGAAATCTAAATGCAGGGGATCCTCTGGATGTTGCGGAAGATCCGCAGGTAAAAGTGTTTACTGCTGAAGTTTCAGCAGTTGTTTGATCACCTTTCTGGCCATGAAATGAAGGGCCTTGCCCCTGTAGGCGAAATCATTGAATGATCCGATGATGAATGATTCTGTGAGCGGGTGGTAGAACATGAAAGCACCGGTTACCCCCACACATCCTCAGCTGTAGGTTTTCTCCGGCATGAGCACCGGAATGGTCTTCATCTTCCAGATCGAATATCCGTAATTGAAGGCAATGCTGGGGAAACCCATGTTGATGTAGTCGCTCAACATGATATCAAGGGTTTGCTTGTTGATGATCTCTCCGTTTACCAGCGCCTTCATGAATGCCAGGTACTCTGAAAGCGGGGCGGTGATGCTCCTGACTTGTCCACTTTAGTGCGACAAATCAAGGGCTTTCAGATATTGTAAAACTTGATCAGTATATTTTGTTCTTATTATTTTTTCTTGACCAGTTATTTTGTTAAGCATCCGGGCATCGATAATCTTTTTGCATTCAGTTAAAAAAGTTCTAATTGAATCACCCGTAGTTAGCTCAATGTGTTTAGACACAATCAATGCCATAAAACAGATTAGCACATGCAGATTTATGAGGTCTTGCTTAAAATGAAAAACAGGTCTTGTTTTTAAATCATGTTTTGATGTCCTAAAGGCTTGCTCTACCTTATATAATTGGTGGTACCGTTCGATTACAGTTTTGTTGCTGGCAATGTTCTCGGTTAAATTGGTATAATATCCCTTGATGCCTAGCAGTTTTTTTGACTTTTCGATCAACGCTTGATTCAATACCGGATGCTCTCCTGTGGTTTTTATAAACTTCACCCTTTTGCCTTTCGATGGGGTTTTTATAACGGCTTGAGCTTTCTGAATTTGCTTTTCCATCTCATACTTGTCTTTTCGGTAACGCACCGAAGAATACGTGCAAATTAAAAAGCCATTATCTGTTTGTATCCGAATGCTTTCTCCATCGGTCCGACTCATACTACGGTCAATTTTTTTAATCAGGTCATTGGATGCATTCCCCAGCCTTGCTCCAACAATATAGTTGATCTGGTTTGCCAAAAGATCCCGAATGTTGGTGGTGCTTAACATGGCCGCATCAGCTACCACAGTAAACTCTTTTACGGCATGTCTTTTTATAAATGTGTCGACCACAGGTATGATCGTATGCTCTTCAAATGTGTTGTCTGAGAAAACATTATAGGCTATCGGAAAGCCTTCCCTGGTAACCATAAGGGCTACTAAAATTTGTGGCTGCTGCGATTTGTTGTCTTTGGAAAACCCCGGTTTTCGCAGGTCATCCTCTTGAAATGCCTCAAAGTATAAAGTGGTCACATCATAAAATAACAGGTCAAAGTCAAAGGCATAATTGCTCTTGGCAAACCCTACAACAATGCCTTCAATTTCCTGCTTCAGAGAAAGCCATTTTGGGGCGGAATCATAGTAGCTCTGCCTTCTATGTTTTATCCCGAAATAAGTCTTTAAAAGCTCTATGGAGCGAACCTTTGATGCAGGCTCCACGATCCTGATGGTTACCAGGTCCAAAAGTAATGGCTTCGTGATCTTGGCTAAACCAACCTTGGAAATCAGACCACTAATCACCTCATAGAGAAACGTGTAATATACCCCCAAAAACTCTGTCTTATTCAAATAAAGCAAATCATCGAGGGTGGCCTCTTGAAGAAAAGGAATCTGCGGACTGTATTGGTTGATCACATCTTGCGCAACCAACTTCAACGACTCCAACTCCTGGCTGCTATTTGCTGAAACCCATATACCCATAAAAAACCAATTTGTCATCGGTTCATCATTCGGGATCGGGGAGGATCTGGCTATCTTTATATAGATAATTCAAACATCTTCACGGAGGTGTTGAAATTGTTTCAAAATCCGGGGTACTGACCAATAAAACCATTCTGGAAATTCAGGAAGTACTTGAAGACAACAACGCAGGTTTCAGGAAGCTTCCTGAAACCTGCGTTGTTGTCTT
>JAWOCV010000047.1:0-5476 GCA_046483585.1 Marinilabilia sp. | reverse complement strand
TGTTCATCCGTATGGGTTTCCAGACAATAGACTTCAAACTCATTCGAATATGCACGAACAATCTCGGAGGTTTTTTTTACGTCAGGACACAGATCGGAGGCCAGCACATGATCAGCAAGATTGAAAAACACACACATACCTGTCTTAAGAAATCCGGTCATGGACCTTGTCAGGGAACACATATCCTTTGTCTCCTCGCCGGCATAAGGCTCCACTTCTCCTGCTCCCATGCAAACACTCACGGGAATAAAGTTGTCCATGGCATAAATGATCTCCGGTGGAATGGAATTGCAAAGCAATGTTACAACATGATTTCCTTCTCTTCTGTAGGCATACAAATCTTTTATCCGTTTTCCGTGCATTTCATTCATCATCCTGTCAAACAATTTCATAGCTCCGGGCCGGACATCCTCTGATGCCATTTCATTTACAAAACGCATCAGTTTCTCTTTCATTTGAGTATTCAGATGCATCTGTTCATCACGGGAAAGAAATTTCGCTTTATTTTTGTTAAAGGCAACGTCCCTTATGATTTCCGTTTTTTCAAAATTTTTCATGCTGAAGACATTTTCCCAAAATATCAATTTGCGATAATTTTTTTCATAAATTTTTTTAAACAACTCAGGCCAAACTGAACGTATTTCTATTCTGCTTTACATTTTGACTATAAATGTCTTACTCTAAAAGCCCATCATGATTTATTTGAGCTTTCGTGCTCCAATGGGGGGAACCTCATCAGAATCAATAACCACATCGATCACCGCCGGCTGATTGCTTTTTAAAACTTCATCGAGAATACCTTCCAACTCACCTGGTTTTTCTATCCGGTACCCTTCAACATTTAGGGCCTTAGCAAATGCGGAAAAATCGGTTTGATTAAGTTCGACACCAACTTCCCTGTTGAACATTTTTTTTAAAGAAAGGGCCGGCAGGTTATATTTCGAATCATTCAGAATGATCCATACAACCGGTATTTGAAGTTGCCCAGCAGTGGCTATCTCGTTGCCGCTCATCAAGAAGGAACCGTCACCGCAAATGCAGATAACCGGATGTTCAGGCTTTGAAAGTTTCACTCCCATGGAGGCACATATCGAGGCCCCCATGGCCCCCAGGCTTTGGTTAGGATAAAAGCCGCCACCCCGGCGAACAGGCAAATAATGCAAGGCCCATACACAATGGGAGCCCGAATCAGCCAGGAAGAGGGTGTTTTCAGGGGTACTGTCACTTATTTCTTTCATCAACCGCTGGGGTTTAATCGGAACACCATTATCCTCCACAGATTTGGGATTAATAACCCGGCCCTGTGATCTAATCTTCTCCATGATTGCATTACCAGAAGGTTTTGATCCCAGGGAGGAATCCTCCAATCTCTGCTTCAATTGAATAGAAATGTGGTGGGCATCACCTTGTAACCCCACGCGCACAGGATAATTTTTCCCAATCTCATCCGGATCAATATCAATTTGAATGATGTCTTTATTGTTCCGGAAACGCTCATCCCAGTTGAAAGATGTAAACTCATCAAAATCGGTTCCTACAGCAACCAACAAATCGCATTCTTCAAAAATATACTCGGCCACCACCGGATGACCGAACAATCCCAAATAACCAAGATACAATGGGTGATTTTCTTCAATGGCCCCTTTTCCCTGGAGCGTGGTGGCAACAGGAATATTCAGTTTCTCGGCCATTTCAGTCAAAACAGGGGCAGCACCGGACAAAACTCCTCCCCAACCAATGAGAATCACCGGCTTTTGTGAAGACTCAAACAAATTTACAGCCTCCTTCAAGAGAATCTTATTGATACGGGCTCCTTTTGAGGAACCGGATACAATTCTTTCCGGCAATTCATTGCTTATCTCCGCATGCTGAATGTCAAAGGGAAGGTTGATATGAACAGGTCCTCTTCTGCCTGAAGTGGCAATAGCAATGGCATGATTAATTATATTCGGAGCATCCCCGGGAGATTCTACAGAGAAGCTTGCTTTGGTCATGGATTCAAAGAAATCCACAACGTCTATCGTCTGTCCCAGGCCTGTTGATTCCTGGAAAGCCCCTTTTCCATATTCTCCCGTTGACACCTGTCCTGTTATTACCAACATGGGAACAGAATTCATATAGGCCGTGGCCACCCCCGTAGCAAGGTTGGTAGAGCCGCCACCGGTAGTGGCACAACACACCCCGATGTGGCCACTTCCCTGCGCATAACCATAAGCCATCAAAGCTGCCCCGCTCTCGTGCCGGGCCGGAATAAATGCAATCTCTTCAAAGTCCAGCGTCGCATCAATTAAAGGTGAAATGGCCTTACCAGTAACCCCAAAAATATATTTTGTATTCTCTTTAACAAGTTGTTCAACAATAATATTAACGACACGTCTCTTCATATGATGAATTTTTGCTTTTTTAATCCTATCAGGGCTGAAGTTACAAAAAACTTAAAGCAGAATATTTCCTGATTAAAATAGAAAAAGAAAAATCATTATTTTCATGCCGCAAAAAAAACCGTAGAATTTCTGATCAAATGAAGGCTATATGGCCTGACACCATCGATTAAATTTATTATTGCCAATGAAACGAGCATGACAAAGGTTGTCATAAAAGAACATGAATAAAAATCTAATCATGCGGGCCTGCCTGGCGGGTTATGAAAAAGAAACATTCTGGATTTTTGATGTTAAAACATTAAAATTGATGGTTCCATATACATAAAACGGCAGACAGGCCTGCCTGGCGGGTTATGAAAAAGAAACATTCTGAATTTTTGATGTTAAAACATTAAAATTGATGGTTCCATATACATAAAACGGCAGACAGGCCTGCCTGCCGACTTATTAGAGGGCAAATCATGTTTTCCTGGAAAGTTTCTTTTGAGAAAATAGATTCTTTTCGAGAAAACGTCAGGCAGGTTCCATCAGACCTAAAAAATAAATTCTTTACGGATGAAAACAGCTGTTATCTACACCTCAAAGCACGGCACAACTGAAAAAGTGGCCAAAACCATTAAACGGGAGATGGAGAGCGGAGATGTCACGCTTTTCGACCTAAGAAAAAACAAGAACGTGGATATCTTCTATTATGACCAGGTTATAATCGGGGGATCCATTCATGCCGGAGGCATCCCAAAGCGACTAAAAAAATTTATGGAGAAAAACATGGATTCGTTGCTTGAAAAACCCCTGGGACTATTCCTTTGTTGCATGTATGAAGAGGAAGCACAAGCCCAGTTTGAAATTGCATTTCCCGACCCTCTAAAAACACATGCCCGAAGCACCAAATGCGTAGGAGGCGAATTCCTTTTTGAAAAAATGAACTTCATTGAAAAGGCCATGGTGAAAAAAATTGCCGGGACAGAGACGTCCGTATCCAGACTCGACGATCAGAAGATCAATGAGCTTATTAATGATATGCATCAATAGACCAGATGCACCGATGACAGGAAAAGATAAGAAAGCACATCAGATTACCGGGGTGTAAGCCCCCGCATCCATTACACATTTTCAAACTCTTTCCACAGGTTATCATCCAACGGCACCGGTGCTTCTATCACCACAGGCTCTTTTTTCACCGGATGGACAAATTCAATGCGCCGGGCATGCAAAGAAATGCCTCCCCCGGGATTCGAACGGGGAAAACCATATTTCAGATCACCTTTTATGGGACATCCAATTTTTGCTAACTGACTACGGATCTGGTGATGGCGTCCTGTTTTGAGATCCACCTCCAGGAGATGATAATTGGAAGTGCTGGATATGAGTCGATAGACCAACACCCCCTCTTTTGAACCGGGCCGCTTTTTAGGCATGGCATACGACTTGTTTTTATTGCTGTCCTTCAGCATATAATGGCGGAGTTCCCCCTCCTCATCCTCAGGCAAATTTTTGACCACAGCCCAGTATATCTTCCGGACCTCCTTATCCTGAAACATCTTATTCATACGACTCAGGGCCTTGCTGGTACGGGCAAACAACACCACACCGCTCACAGGCCGATCCAGCCGGTGCACCACCCCAAGGAAAACATCCCCGGGTTTGTTGTATTTTTGTTTTATGTAGGTTTTTACTTTCTCACTAAGCGGTTCATCGCCTGTTTCATCGCCCTGAACGAGGTCCGACCCTGTTTTATTAACGGCGATAAGGTGATTGTCTTCGTAAAGTATCTGTAAATCCATAGACTAATATCGTTGATCCATTTGGTTAGTATTGTTCACGCTCGTTGGGAAAACCGCCCGACTTCACATCATCAACATAATTCCCAACAGCTCCGGTAATCTCTTCATAGAGATTGTGATACCGGCGTAAAAAGCGGGGCGAGAATGCCTGACTGATACCGAGCATATCATGCAACACAAGAACCTGTCCATCAACACCCCCGCCGGCACCAATACCAATCACCGGAATTTTAAGTTCCGAAGCCACTTTCTTTGCCAATTCAGCAGGAATCTTCTCCAAAACAATTCCGAAGCAACCAGCCTCTTCGAGCAGACGGGCATCTTCAACCAGTTTTTGAGCTTCAGCCTCCTGACGGGCACGGACAGTATAGGTCCCGAATTTATGAATGGATTGAGGCGTTAAGCCAAGATGCCCCATAACCGGGATACCGGCCGAAAGAATTCGTTTGACGGATTCAATGATCTCTGAGCCCCCTTCTACTTTCACTGCATCGGCCGCCGATTCTTTCATAATACGTATGGACGATTGAATGGCCTCCAAACTATTCCCCTGGTAAGAACCAAAAGGCAGATCTACAACCACAAGAGCCGTTTTTACAGCCCTTACCACAGAAGAAGCATGATAGATCATCTGGTCCAGGGTAATGGGAAGAGTCGTTTCGTGGCCTGCCATCACATTTGATGCGGAATCACCAACCAGCACAACATCCACGCCTGCCTGATCAACAATACCGGCCAATGAATAATCGTAAGCTGTAAGCATTGATATCTTTTCACCCTTTATTTTCATTTCACTCAAAACATGAGTGGTTACTTTTTTGGGTCTCTCTTTTGCAGCTGACATAATCTGTTTTGTTTTTGTTTAATTCCAATTGGCAAAAGTACCAATTTAACAGATACATTGTCTTCAGAAAACCAGACTTTTTAAATATTGCCCTTTTCAGAAATCCATCACAACCGCCTCATTCGAATCACCAAAGCCATAAAAAACCGGATTTCTGACCACTACAAAAGGAACCGGACGGATAAAAAGAAATCCACATCTGTTATTTTTAATTATTTTTGCAATAACTTCTTCATAAACTTCAATAGTCCGTTTAAAAAAGGCTAAACGCAAAGACCTGTCTGCCGTGTTATGAAATAGAGCTGTTTTGACTCAAAGGCTCTTACTGGAAGATAGAAAGCCTCTATTTCATTTGTCGCCAGGCAGGCGCCATGACCTGTCTGCCGTTATTAATATTGGCATCCTGTTATATAAACGAACTTTTGTTTGTACAATTAATTTTGTTTCACATTACACGCCAGGCA
>JAWOCV010000030.1:0-4270 GCA_046483585.1 Marinilabilia sp. | reverse complement strand
CTTCGCCGAAACGTTTTTTGAAGGCTTTGTTGACATACACGATCCGGTAGTCCTGGTCACTGATAAACACAGGATCCTGAAGATTTTCCATCATACTCCGGTACTTGGCTTCACTGAGTTCAAGCTCCTGCCGGGTCTCACGTTCGGTGTTAACGTCCTCTACAAAAGTCACCTTCCGGTAACGTCCTTTTACATCTTTAATGCGGGCTGCATCGGCCACAATATATTTCGTATTGCCATACTTGTCAACCACAGTCCAGTCGCCCCTGATCTCCCGGCCGTCCCTGATAAAATCGTCATGAAGGTCGGAAAGCATCTGCCTGTTCTCAGCAGGAACCACCATAGTAAAATGCCTTCCCAACATCTCCTCCGGCTGATAGCTGTATATGCGGCAATATTCATCGTTCACATATTCGAATTGTCCATGTTCGTTGGTGATGCAAATCCCGATGATGCACTTTTCGATAATGGAACGAAATCGCAGTTCACTGTTTTTCAAGTCTTCCAATACCTCCTGCTGGTTGGTAACATTCCTCGCCACCGAAAGCACCGCCTTACGACCTTTGAGGTCAAACATACGCGAATTGACCTCTGTGGGGATGTAACGACCATCTCTTGAAACATGCGTAGTTTTGAAAATGACGGATCCTTTTTCAGATAATTCATTCATGACCCTTTTTATATCCACAGCATCGGGCGGTTCAATATCAGCGGGTGTCATGCCGGCAATTTCCTGTTTGGAATACCCCAGCCGCTTCAGGGCCACTTCATTGACCTCTATAAAGGGACCGGGCAAACCTGTTTCCTCATCCACCAGATGAAGAAAGACAGCATCCCGTAGATTTTCGAACAATGTCTGATACAATAACTCTCCCTCGGAGAAGAAGCGTTTTTTGTAGCTCTCGTGCAATGCTTTCCGGATAACCTCTGTAATATAAGGAAACAGAGCGGTGGTGTCATCGGACCATTGCAAAAATTCCACAGCTCCCTCTTTCATCACTTCTACCGCCTGGCGAATGTCACTGTCGCCGGCAATCATAATAAAAGGGACCGATACGGCCTCATTTCTGAGCAACCGAATAAAATCGATGCCCTCCATGTCATTGAGATGATTCGAAAGCAAAAGCAGGTCATATTTTCCACCGGCAAGCAAAAGCAGGGCCTTGTCGGTTTCATGAAGACAATCTACGTTAGCGAATTGTTGCAGCAGATACGTCTGAAGCTCATGCGCCAGTTTTGGCTTATTGTTTAGCAACAAGATATTTGAAGTATAATCCATGAAGTCCCTGTGAAATATAGTTTACTCTAAAAAATACTCCTGTCTCTATGAAAAAACCGGTATTTGGTTACCAGATCTAAGGATAGAGAGATTGATAAACAGCTGATAGCAATTCCTCTTCATAATCGGCAAAATATTGCCAGAACATAACCCCTTTCAGATCATTTTCCCTGATATAACGGCATTTTTGCTCAATGGAACGCGGGTCTTCATAGGTAATGAAGATTCCCTTTTCTTCACTATAGAGATAGGGAACCCCCGCTGTTTCGTCCCAATGCGATTCAAATGACGGATCGGGAATATACGTATTTATAATATCCTCATACCAAAGCCGGATATGGCGGTGCCCTTCTCCGGGTTGTCCGAGGCCATTATTCACGGGCTCAACATCTTTCCAGCCACGACCATAGAAGGGGACCCCAACAACCAATTTTTCCGGCGGAACTCCGGCTTCTTTAAATCTTTCAACAGCTTCAACGGTGGAATTCCCCTTATCAATATGGTCGGATGGGAATAATCCGGAATGATGCCCCGTGCGTGGATCCCATTCCCCCGTAAAATCATACGTCATAAGGTTAACCATGTCAAGATAACGGGCCGCCTCATCCATGTTGGTGGCCTCCACATAATCAGGCTGTGCGCCGGCCGCAATGGTCAACAGATAATCTTTTTCATCACCAAGGGCATCCAATGCTTCCCGGCTCTCTTTCAGCAAAAGCGTAAAATTCTCTTTGTCCTCCGCCCGGTAAACATTGCCGGCACCGGGTAATCCCGGATATTCCCAGTCAAGGTCGAGTCCGTCGAGATCATATTCCAGGAGGAAATCCACGGCACTTTCAATGAAACGGGCCCGGCTTCCGGATGTCAGAGCCATATCGGAAAAGCCTTCCGACCAGGTCCAACCGCCAACCGATACCAGTATCTTCAAAGAGGGATTGTCTGCCTTCAGTTCATTTAATGCAGCATAATTGGCAGAATCGGAATCAAATCCTTCCACTATTTTACCATCCTTTATATTGGCAAAAGCATAATTGATGTGGGTTAATTGCCCGGCATCAATATCACCGGGATCAATCACACTGTCACCGGGAAAAACATAGCCGATGATCACTTTGTCATCCGGCTTCTGCCGGGGAAGGGAAGAGCAACCGTTGATAAAAGCCAAAAGAACAATCCCTGTAAAAAAAAGTAAGTAAATATTCTTCATCTGTATTTCAGAATTTTGCTGATTTTAACTTAACCGTAAAAATGCTTCCTTTACCGGGACTGGAACGGACCAATATTTCCCCCTCCATTTGTTCCACCAGGTTTTTACTGATGAACAATCCGAGTCCGTTACCCCCCTGGCTTCTTGTGGTGGATTCGTCGGCCTGCCGGAAACGCTGAAAGATCAAATCCATCTTGTCAGGAGGGATGCCTTTTCCCGTGTCTTCCACATCGAAGGCCACTTCGCCGTGACCATTGCCGTATACCTCAAGGGCCACATGACCTTTTTTGGTGAATTTAATGGCATTGCCCACAAGATTCATCAAAACCTGCTTTAACCGAAGGGGATCAGCCTTGACATAATAACCGGGTGACAAATGATTATGCATTTTCAATTCCAGTTCGGGTTTTCCGCCGTCGGCAAGTTCAAGCTTCATAATATCCATCACTTCATTCAGCAGGGGCTGTATCTCAACCGGTGTGACGAAGATTCGAAGGTTTCCCTGTTCGATACGGGCCACATCCACAATGTCGTCAATGATATTGAGCAACTGAATGCCGCTTTGATGGATCAGATCGATAAACCGGCTCCGTTCTTCGCTTGGTAGAGCCTCATCATTCAGAACACCGGAAAAACCAAGAATGGCATTGAGAGGTGTGCGTACTTCATGGCTCATATTCGCAAGGAAAGCTGTTTTCAGACGATCGCTCTCTTCAGCCCGTTCTTTGGCTCTGATAATGTCCGTAAGATCTCGCATCACGATCATCCGGCGAAATTCCCCGGGCTCATATTCAACAGAGGTCATGATCAGCTGGTAATATCGATTATCAACCTCGTTGTGATATTCGGTTAAATATCTTTCCCCCGGACGGAGTTTATAACTTTTTTTACACCATCCACACATCTGGTCTTTTCCGGCAATACGGCGAAAACAATGCTCCCCTTCAATCTGGCCAAACCGTTCTTTGAAAGCCTGATTGGCATATTCAATACGACCCTCCCCGTCGGTTATAAAAATGGGCACATCCAGAGCCTCCATCATGGTACGGTACTTTTTCTCACTGCGCTTCAAAGCCTCCTCAGCCCGAACCTGCTGAGTGACATCGCTGACAAAGGTCACAAGACGGATTTCTTCATTATGCCAGGTGATGGGAAGGGTTTCTACCAAAACCTTCCGGGGATGACCATTTTTGTCATACACATCCCACAATCCTTTCCCTTTTTCAGGGTTATGAACCAACTGCCTGTGAAGATCAAGGGCAAACTGTTCCTGATCTTTTTTCAACAGAATGGTCAAAGGTTTTCCCAACAACTCATCAGGTGTGTATCCGTAAATTTTACAAAACGCCGGATTGACATATTCAAATATGCCATCCCCATTTGTAATACAAATTCCGGAAACCGATTTCTCAATAATGGAACGGAAACGTTCCTCACTCAACCGTAGAGAACGTGCCAAATGACGATTGCGACGCAAATACCCTTTAATGATAAACAATAAAAGAAAGGCCACCACCAACACAAAAAACACCCCCTTCCACGACTGAAGTTGAGCCTGTAACATGGGATCTTCAACAAAAGACGATACCACATAATCACTGAAAATGATCCAGAGCCATCCGATAATCAGGAACAAAGCAGAAACACGGATGGCCATGAGCCATTCCCGGTCATGGGTGAATTTTCTGAACAATCTGCGCATACCAGAACCTTAAAAGAAGGGTTAAACACACCATCTCCTCATGGCTTGTTGAGACTTTCAAGGTACTTATAAACAGCGACAG